>JAABRV010000190.1 GCA_011390735.1 Trueperaceae bacterium
CGCCGGACGACCTCGCCGTCGCCCCCGGCGGCCGCCGGCTCGCCTACCTGGCGCCCGCCGACGACGCCGAGTTCGACAGCGGGCTCGAGCGCCTGTGGACCCTGCGCCTCGGCCGCAAGCGGGCCGAGGCGCCAGAGGACCTGCTGGGCGTCACCCTGCGCGGCGGGAACCTGGCCTGGTCGCCCGACGGTGCCCGGCTGGCGTTCCTGGCCCCCTCCGACCTCACCGGCTTCGGCCGCTCCACCTCGCTGTGGCTCACCCGACGGGGCGGCGGCGCGCCGCGCCGGCTGACCGAACCGGACGTCGAGACCAGCGCGACGGTGGCGGGCGACGCCCGCCGCGGCGCCTACCCGATCGCGCCGCGCTGGAGCGCCGACGGGCGCTCCCTCACGGTCGTGCTCAACCGCGGCGGGCGGTGCCAGCTGGCGCGCGTGGGCGTGGGGCGGTCGCCGGCGGTCGAGCCGCTGGGGGGCGGCGACCGCGTCGTCGCGGCGTTCGACGCCAGCGGTGGTTGGGCCCTGCAGGTCATCGAGACGCCCACGGCGCCCGGCGAACTGTTCCTGCGCGCGCCCGACGGCGCCGAGACCCGCCTCACCGCCGTCAACGACGCCTGGACGAAGCGTTTCCACCTCGCGGCGCCCGTCGAGCGGCGCTTCTCGACGGCCGACGGGACCGCGCTGGCCTACCTGTGGCACGCGCCTGCCAAGCCGCGCCGCGACCGCGCCGTCGTCATCCAGGTGCACGGCGGGCCCCACACGAACGACGGCTTCGGCTTCCGCTTCGAGTACCAGCGGCTGCTCGCGGCCGGCTACGCGGTGGTGGCCCTCAACCCGCGCGGCAGCACCTCGTTCGGCGAGGCGCACGCGACCGCCATGCTGCTGCGCTACGGCACCGTCGACGCCGACGACGTCATGGCCGTCGTCGAGCACGCGCTCGCGCACCACGAGCGACCCGACGCGCCCGTGCACCTCACCGGCGGCTCGTACGGCGGGTTCATGACCAACTGGCTCGTCGGGCAGCACCCGGAGCGCTTCCGCTCCGCGGTCACCCAACGCAGCATCAGCAACTGGGTGTCGTTCTACGGCACCAGCGACATCGGGCCGACGTTCACCGAACACGAGGTGGGTCCGGCGCCGTGGGTCGACCTGGAGGCGCTGTGGCGCGCCAGCCCCCTGCGCTACGTGGAGAACGTCGTCACCCCGACGCTGGTCATCCACGCCGAGAACGACCACCGCTGCCCGATCGAACAGGGCGAGCAGTGGTTCACCGCGCTCAAGCGGCTGGGTCGGGCCGAGACCCGCCTCGCGCGCTTCCCCGACGAGGGGCACGAGCTGTCGCGCGGCGGCCGTCCGGACCGCCGCATCCAGCGGATCGACCTCATCCTGGACTGGTTCGAGCGGCACGCCTAGGCCTCGGCGGCCCCGCGGTCGCGCGCACGCCGCCGGCGGCGGCGGGGCGTGCTATGGTGGCGCGTTGGAGCGCTCGGCCGGCATCGTCCCATCCATGGATCCGGCCCGGTCCCACATCCCACCCCCGCGGCCCCCGGGTCGCCCCCCAGCGAGGTATCTGATGCTCACCCCCGACCAGAAGCGCGAGATCGTGGCCAAGTACGGCCAGGACGGCCAGGACACCGGATCGACCGCCGTGCAGGTGGCGCTCCTCACCGCCCGCATCGGGCAGGTCTCCGACCACTTGCAGGAGAACCGCAAGGATCACCACGGCCGCCGCGGCCTGTTGACGATGGTCGGCAAGCGCAAGCGGCTGCTGTCGTACCTCGAGCGCACCGACTACGAGGCGTACAAGGCGCTGATCGCCGACCTCGGGCTGCGGCGCTGAACGTGTCGACCCGGTCCGCGACCGATCCGTCGCCGACCGGCCAGCGAGTCGAATCGTGGGCGGGCACCGGGCGTCATGGCGACGCCCGCGTGCCCGTTCGCTACAGGACGGTCGCGCCGAGGGCGGCGCCACCGCAGGAGACGGAGAGAGCGTGAACATCCCGAACGGCCATCGATTCACCACGGACCTGGGCGGACGCGAGCTCGTCATCGAGACGGGCAAGTACGCCAAGCAGGTCTCCGGCAGCGTCACCGTGCGCTACGGCGACACCCTCGTGCTGGTCACGGCACACATGTCGGACGACCGCAGCCCGATGAGCTTCCTGCCGCTCACCGTCGAGTACGAGGAGCGCCACTACGCGGTCGGCAAGATCCCCGGATCCTTCCTGCGGCGCGAGGGGCGGCCGGCGAACCAGGCCACGCTCAACGCCCGCCTCATCGACCGCCAGATCCGCCCGCTCTTCCCCAAGGGGCTGCGCAACGAGGTGCAGGTCATCGTCACCGTCCTGTCGGCCGACCAGGAGAACGACGCCGGCTGGCTCGGCGCCATCGGCGCGTCCGCGGCGCTGACCCTGTCCGACATCCCCTGGAACGGCCCGGTCGCCTGCACCAACGTCGGCTACATGAACGACGCCTACGTGGTCGCACCGACGCTGCAGCAGCTGATCGACCCCGCCAACCGCCTGGAGCTGACGGTCGCCGCCTCGCGCGAGGCCGTGCTCATGGTCGAGGCCGCCGCCGACGAGCTGCCCGAGGACGTCATGGTCGGCGCCATCGAGACCGCGCAGTCCGCGCTGGCGCCCGTCGTGGCGCTGATCGAGCGGATGGCCAACGAGCTCGGCCAGACCAAGCGCGAGTTCGAGGCCGTCGTCGACGTTCTGCCCGAGGACGTCGCCGACCTGGCCGCCGCGGCCCGCGCCGCCGGCCTGCGCGACGCGCTGCTCACGCAGGGCAAGCACGAGCGCTCGGTCGCCGTGAAGTCGCTGCGCGACGCGCTGATCGCCGAGCGCGTGCCCGACCCGGCCGCCGACGGCGCCAAGGAGCGGATCGCGCAGCTCAAGGGGGCGTTCGGCAAGGCCGAGGCCGCCGAGATGCGCCGCATGGTCGTCGAGGAGAACCTCCGCACGGACGGCCGCGACCCGCAGACCGTGCGCCCGATCTGGATCGAGACCGGCGTGCTTCCGATGGCGCACGGCTCGGCCGTGTTCACCCGCGGCGAGACCCAGGTGCTCGGCGTCGCCACGCTCGGCACCGGCCGCGACAACCGCCTGGTGGACGACCTCGGCATCGAGAACACCGAGGAGTTCATGCTCCATTACAACTTCCCGCCCTACTCCACCGGCGAGGCGAAGCGCCTGCGCGGCGTCGGTCGGCGTGAGCTCGGCCACGGCAACCTCGCCAAGCGGGCGTTGGCGCGCATGGTCCCCACGAAGGACACCTTCCCCTACGTCATTCGCGTGGTGGGCGAGACGCTCGAGTCGAACGGCAGCTCGTCGATGGCCACCGTCTGCGCCGGCTCGCTGGCGCTGATGGACGCCGGCGTGCCCGTGCGCAAGCCCGTCGCCGGGATCGCCATGGGCCTGGTCAAGGAGGGCGAGCGCTACGCCGTTCTCTCGGACATCCTCGGCAGCGAGGACGCGCTCGGCGACATGGACTTCAAGGTGTGCGGCAGCCGCGACGGCGTCACCGCCCTGCAGATGGACATCAAGATCACCGGGATCACCGCGACGATCATGCGCGAGGCCCTCGGGCAGGCGCGCGAGGGGCGGCTGCACATCCTGGGCATCATGGACTCGGTGCTGCCCGCGCCCCGCGCCGACGTCTCGGCGCGCGCCCCGCGCATCATGAGCGTCAAGATCCCCAGCGACAAGATCGGCACGGTCATCGGGCCCGGCGGCAAGCAGATCCGCGAGCTCGAGGCCCTCGGCGCGAAGGTGGAGATCGAGGAGGACGGGCACGTCCGCATCTACTCCGACGACGCCGCCGTCGCCGAGGAGATCGCCGAGCGCATCAAGGCGATGACCGCGACCGCCGAGCTCGGCAAGGTCTACGACGGGGTCGTCGCCAAGGTCGTCGACTTCGGCGCCTTCATCACGCTCTTCCCCGGCACCGACGGCCTGCTGCACATCTCGCAGATGGCCGAGGGCCGCGTGGAGAACGTCTCCGACGTCCTCAAGGAGGGCGACCGGCTGCAGGTCAAGGTCAACACGATCGACGACCGCGGCAAGATCGACCTCGTCAGGCCGGAGCTCGAGGGCCTGATCCCGCCGCGTCGTCCCGCCGGTCCGCGCGGCCCGCGGCGCGACGGCGACCGCGGCCCGCGGCGCGACGGCGACCGGGGCCCGCGCGGCCCACGGGGCCCGCGCTGAACTGAGCTTACGGACGGGCGGCGGCCCGTCCACACGGGGGGGCGGC
>JAABRV010000191.1 GCA_011390735.1 Trueperaceae bacterium
GGCCGGACGCGCTGACGTACCGAACCCACGCTCGTTCGAGGAAGGCATGCTGGAGATCCAAGCACTCGTCAAGCGCTACCCCACCGGCGACCACGCCCTGAGAGGCGTCGACCTCATCGTCCCCGACGGTCAGGTGATGGCGCTCATCGGGCCGTCGGGCGCGGGCAAGAGCACGCTGATCCGCTGCGTCAACCGACTGGTCGAGCCCACGAGCGGCCGCATCCTGCTCGACGGCGAGGACCTCACCGGCCTCCGCCCCCGCGCCCTGCGACGGGCGCGCCGCCGCATGGGCATGATCTTCCAGGAGTTCGCCCTCATCGAGCGGCTCAGCGTCATGGAGAACGTGCTCTCGGGTCGCCTCGGCTACGTCGGCTTCTGGCGCAGCACCCTGAGGCGCTACCCCCAGACGGACGTCGACCGCGCCTTCGACCTCCTCGAGCGCGTCGGCCTCGCCGGCTACGAGGACAAGCGCGCGGACGCCCTCTCGGGCGGGCAGCGGCAGCGCGTGGGCATCGCACGAGCGCTCATGCAGGAGCCCGCGCTGCTGCTCGTCGACGAGCCCACCGCCAGCCTCGATCCCAAGACCAGCCGCCAGATCATGCGCCTGATCACGGAACTGGCCAGGGAGGGCGGGGTGGCGGCGATCATCAACATCCACGACGTCGCCCTCGCCAAGCGCTTCGTGCCGCGCGTGGTGGGCCTGCGGGACGGCGAGATCGTCTTCGACGGCGCCCCCGCCACCCTCGACGCCGCCCGCCTCACCGACATCTACGGCGACGAGGACTGGGACGAGAGCTCCGAGGCGGAGCCCGACGCCAACGGCGCCGAGTCACCGGTCGAGAAGGCGGTCGTCCCGTCGGGGGCGGTCGCGTGATCGGCGCGCCCGTGGCCGGCCGGCGCTGGGCGCCGCGCCCGCTCATTGCCAACCCCACGCTGCGTTGGGCGGTGCGCCTTGCCATCCTGGCGTACCTCGCCGCCGCGGTCATGACCATCGACGTGAACTGGCCGCGCGTGGCGCAGGGTGTCGAGCGCAGCGGGCGGCTCCTCGGCGACTTCCTCCAGCCGGACTTCACGAGCCGTTGGCGCGACATCAGCATCGGGATCCTCGAGAGCCTCACGATGACCGTCGTCGCCACGGCCGCGGGCGTGCTGCTCGCGATCCCGGTGAGCGTCGGTGCCGCCCGCAACCTCGCGCCGCTGCCCGTCTACCTCGTCAGCCGGGCCTACATCGCGCTGTCGCGCACCTTCCCCGAGGTGATCGTGGCCATCGTCTTCGTCGTCATGATGGGCTTCGGACCGTTCGCGGGACTGCTGACGCTGACGTTCGCCTCCATCGGCTTCATCGCCAAGCTGCTGGCCGAGGACGTCGAGGACATCGACGAGGGGCAACTCGAGGCGATGCGCGCGACCGGCGCCTCGTGGTGGCAGGTGATCGCGTACGCGGTGGTGCCGCAGGTGATGCCGCGCTTCGTGGGCCTGAGCGTGTACCGTCTCGACATCAACTTTCGCGAGTCGACGATCCTCGGCATCGTCGGCGCCGGCGGCATCGGCGCCACCCTCACCACCGCGATGTCGCGCTACGACTTCGACAGCGCCGGCGCCATCCTGATCATCGTCATCGCCATCGTGCTCGCGCTGGAGTACCTCTCCGGCGCCGTGCGCAAGGCGGTGCAGTGATGCCGGTCCGGACCGTCGCCGGGCGCCGTGTGTGGCGTCGGCGCACGCCGCGCGCGAACGCGCTCGCGTTCACCGCCTGGGTCGCCGGCGGCGCGCTGGTCGTGTGGAGCGCCCAGCTGATCTCCCGGCAGACCATCTGGATGTTCGTGCAGGACGCCCCCGAGCAGGCGTTCAACCTCTTCGCCCGCATGCTGCCGCCACGCTGGGCGTACGCCGAGCAGCTGCTGCGCCCGCTGTGGGACACGCTCAACATCGCCACCATCGGCACCCTCGTGGCGGTCGTGCTCGCGGTGCCCGTCGCGCTGCTGGCCGCGCGCACCACCACCCCACACGCGAGCGTGCGGGCGCTGGCGCTGCTCGTCATCGTCGCCTCGCGCTCGATCCATTCGCTGGTGTGGGCCCTCGTCCTGGTCTTCCTCGTCGGCCCCGGCGTCTTCGCCGGCGTCGTCGCGATCGCCCTGCGCTCGGTCGGGTTCATCGCCAAGCTCCTCAACGAGGCGATCGAGGAGACCGACGCCACCCAGATCGAGGCGATCCGCGCCACCGGCGCGGGGCCCGGCGAGACCCTCGCCTATGGCATCGTCCCCCAGGTGCTGCCGGCCTTCGCGGGCATCACGGTGTTCCGCTGGGACATCAACATCCGCGAGGCGACCTTCCTCGGCCTGGTCGGCGCGGGCGGGATCGGGCTGCAGCTCAACGCCTCGATCAACTCGCTCAAGTGGGCCGACGCCAGCGTCATCCTGGTCGCGATCTTCCTCATGGTGCTCGTCAGCGAGTGGGTCTCCGCGCGCGTGCGCGGGTCGATCACCTGATCGCGTGCGCGTCCGCGGACGCGCCTGCGTCCGCTGATGCCCCAGCGCCCGTGGACGCATCGGCCTGCTCCGCCAGCACGCCGGCGTGGTCCTTCATGACGACGTCCAACGCGTGCTTGCGCACCAGCGCCTCGAAGCGCAGCCGGCGGTCGTCGGTGACGTGCCGCGAGCGGTTGCCGGGGTGCTGCCGGTAGGCGACGCCCAGTCCGGGCAGCCGGGCGACGGGGAAACCGGCGGCCACCACCCGCAGGTGCCAGTCCCAGTCGAAGTAGCCGTCGAGCTCGCGATCGAGCGGCCCGAGCGCGCGGTGCAGCACCAGCGGGTAGGCGAGGCCCGCGGTGAGGACGGTGTTGTCGCGCCGCAGGCTCTCCGCGTCGGCGGGCAGGTCGAAGGGTGTGCGGCCGCGCTCGACCGGCGTCACGGGGTCGCCCGGGTCGACCTCCACCAGCCAGCCGCCGCGCGTCACGAGCGCGGGACCGGCGCGCAGAAGGTCGGCGACGCGGGCCATGTGCTCGGCGTCCTCGAGCCAGTCGTCGTCGTCGAGCCACATCGCGACCGCGCCACTGGCGGCCGCCAGGGCGGCGTTGCGGGCGTCGACCTGGCCGCGGCCGGGGTTGCGCCAGGCGGTCACGCGCGGGTCGCTCCAGGCCTGGGCGGCCTCGACCCCCTCGCCATCGCCGTCGTCGACCACGAGCGCCTCCCAGTTGCCGTGGGTCTGGGCCCGCAGCGAGGCGAGGGCGTGGCGCAGCGAGTTGGGGCGCCGGTGGGTCGGGACGATGACGCTGATGCGCACGCGCCCAAGGTAGGGGGGCGCGGTCAAGAGGGCGTCAGGGAACCGGCGGCTGGCTCACCCCCTGACCCAGATCCACCCCTCGCGCCGCGCGACCTCTGGGTCGTCGGGGCCGAGCGCGGCGCCGGTCAGGAAGTCGAGGCCGGCCGCGACGCAGAGCACCGCGTCGAGGGTGTGGCCCGGCGTCGTCGCGACGTCCAGGCCGGCCAGGTCGAGGCGTGCGCCCAGGCAGGCGCCGATCGCGGCGCGCGGCTCGCTCTCGGGGTGCTTGTAGCCGCGGGTGGGGAGGCCGTGGGCGATGAGGGTGCCGGCGGGGTAGACCTCGATCGCCGCGGGCAGGTCGACGCCGTCGGGCGCCCACGCCAGCGGGATCGGGCAGCCGGTCGCCGTTCGCAGGCGCTGGAGCAGGTCGAGCGCCGCCCAGGCGGTGCGCGCGATGCGGTCGGCGCCGACCTCGAGCGGACGCTTGCCCAGGCGCGCCTGCAGCGCCCGGTCGGTGACGCGGTTGAAGAGGGTCTCGATGGGGGCGTTGAGCGGGGCGCCGGCGCGGTGCGGCGCCAGCGACGGGCCGAGCGCGGCGGGCCAGCCGAGCGGCGCGTCGAGGGCGAGCAGCGCGCGCGGGTCGTCGCGCAGCCAGTCGGTGACGACGGTGGCCGGGGGGCGTGCGGGAGAGGCGACGAACGCGTCGATCAGCCGCCAGCCGCCGTCCTCGTGGCGGGCGCGGGCGAGGCCGACGTTCGTGGCGACGGTGGCGCAGTCGATGCCGATGACGGTGGGCGCTGCGGCGGGGCGCGCCGCGGTTGGGCGCGCCGCTTGGGCGGCCGCCCCGTCGGCGGCGATGGGTCCGTCCATCGGTGCCTCCTCGTGCCGGTTCTACCGTGCGGTGGCAGCGGCGGCGCCGTTCCCGTACCCTGCGCCATGCGTCACCTCACCGAGCGGATCCTCGCCTTCCGCGACGCCC
>JAABRV010000192.1 GCA_011390735.1 Trueperaceae bacterium
AAGATCCTCGCCGTCCTCGCCGACGAGCGCATCGCGAGCATGCCGGACGTGCCCACCGCCGCGGAGCAAGGGATCGATTTCGTGGGCGCGAACTGGCGCGGCTTCTACGTCCCCGCCGGCATCAGCGAGGAGCGGTACCAGTACTGGGCCGACGCCTTCCGTCAGCTCGAAGCCTCCGAGGCGTACGCCGAGATCCGCGTCCAGAACGGCTTGGCGCCGTTCGCCCGCTTCGGGGACGAGATGGAGCAGTTCGTCCTCGACCAGGTCGCCGACATCGCGGAGTTGTCCGCCCGCATCGGCGAGTAGGTCGGCGTGACCGCGTCGGCATAGCGACCCCATGAGGGGCAGAGGCGCGCCCCGCGTGCCCTCTGCCCCCGGTCTGATGCCGCGGTGACCATGAAGTCCACGGGTGGCCAGCATGCGGGCCACGTCAGTTCGGATGAGGAGGCGCTGACGACGTGAGTGACCGCATCGCCGCCGTGGTGTTGATCGTCGTCGCGGTGGGCTACATCGTCATGGCGACGGGCATCCAGATCGGCATGTTCTCGGACCCGCTCGGACCGAGGATCGTCCCGATCCTGGTGGCGGTGTTCGTGATCGGTTCGTGCACGGCACTGCTGGTGGTTCCGTTGTCGACCACGAGTTGGCCCGAAGGTCCCACTCGGGTGCGGTTGCTGGTGTGCCTCGTCGGGTTCGTGGCGTACGCGCAGCTGCTGGTCCCGTTGGGCTTCATCCTGGCGACCACGCTCGCCTACACGCTGTTCGCCGTGCTGTTCCACGCGAAGCCGTGGCGGGCGCTGCTGGCCGGTGCCGTCTTCTCGGTGGCGTCCTATGTCCTCTTCTCGGTCGGGCTGGACTTGTTCCTGCCCACCGGGCGGCTGTTCGCGGGGTGGTTCTGAGTGGAGGCCTTCACGGCCCTGATGGGGGGGTTCCAGACCGCGCTGACGCCCCTGAACTTGTTCTTGGTGTTCATCGGGGTGTTCCTCGGGACCGTGATCGGGATGATGCCCGGGATCGGTCCGATCAACGGCATCGCCATCCTCATCCCGATCACCTTCGCGCTCGACGTGGACCCGACCGCGATGATGATCCTGTTCGCGGGGATCTACTACGGTTCCCAGTACGGCAACTCGATCAGCGCGATCTTGCTGAACGTCCCCGGCACGGCCTCCTCCGTCGCCACCACGCTCGACGGCTACGAGATGGCGAAGCGGGGGCGCGCCGGACCGGCGCTGGCGATGTCGGCGATCGCGTCGTTCATCGGCGGCACGCTGTCGATCTTCGGCCTGGCGTTCCTGGCGCCGGCGTTGGCGCAGTGGGCCATCCGCTTCGGACCGGCCGAGTACTTCGTGCTGATCATCTTCACCTTCACGACCATCTCGGCACTGACCGGCAAGTACTTCTTGAAGGGCTTGATCGCCACCGGCATCGGCCTGCTGCTCGCGTTGATCGGCCTGGACCCGGGCACCGGCGTGCCGCGCTACACCTTCGGCCTGCTGCCGCTCTTCGACGGCATCGACTTCGTGTCGGCCACCATCGGCCTGTTCGCCGTGGCCGAGGTGTTCGTGTTGCTCGAGCAGACGCGTCCCGGAGGCGAAATCCGCGCCAAGGTCGGCCGCGCCATGATCAACGCCGCGGAGTTCTCGCAGAGCTTCTGGGTGATGATCCGCAGCGCGGTGAGCGGCTTCCTGGTCGGGGTCCTGCCCGGCGCCGGCGCGACGATCGCGTCCTTCCTGGCCTACTCCAACGAGCAGCGTTGGGTCGACAAGAAGGGCACGTTCGGTCAGGGCGACATCCGCGGCGTCGCCGCGCCCGAGGCCGCCAACAACGCGTCCGTCTCGGGCGCGTTGATCCCGCTGCTCACGCTGGGGGTGCCGGGCAGCGGCACCACCGCCGTGATCCTGGCGGCGCTGCTGTCCCTGAACCTGAACCCAGGCCCGTTGTTCATCTCGCAGCAGCCCGACCTGTTCTGGGGCCTGGTGGCCTCGATGTACGTGGGGAACGTCATGCTGCTGTTCTTGAACCTGCCACTGGTGGGGCTGTTCATCCGCATCCTGCTCGTCCCCCGGTGGGTCTTGGTGCCGGCCGTCGCGGTGATCGGCTACGTCGCGGTCTTCTCGGTCAGCGGCTCGGTGTTCGACCTGACCGTGATGACGTCGCTGGGCGTGCTCGGCTACCTGATGCGCAAGCTGAAGATCCCGGTCGCGCCGGTCATCCTCGCGCTGGTGCTGGGGCCCTTGATGGAGGTCAACCTGCGGCGCGCGCTGGCGCTGGCCCAGGGAGACTGGCAGGTGCTGTTCGGGTCGGGGATCGCCATCGTGTTGTGGCTGATGGTGGCCGCTTCGATCCTGCTGCCGATCCTGACCCGCCGTAAGCCGCTCGCGGCGATCGCGCCGGCGTCCAAGCGGAGCGAGGACGAGCAGGACGAGGAGGCGTCGGGCAGCTGAGGCCGAGCGGCCCGCCGCCGGTCTCCTCGCGTCCGTTCACCCGTTTCGCGGCCCGTCTGCCGCGGCGACCGGGTCAGAACTCCCGGCGCCCGCGCGGTATGCTTCTAACTCGGAGTTCATCTGGCGGCTCCCCCTCGTCGCGTGGACGTTCACGGCGGCACGTGACGGATGAGAACCGGGACGGGTCGCCCCCCTGGAGGTTGTATGGAAGCGGCCACTGCTTGGCTCCCCCTGTTGTTCGGTGCCGTTGGTGTGGGGGTCGCCTTCGCGCTCTACCGCGTGGTCGTGGCGTACCCCGCGGGTGATGCGAAGGTCACCGACATCGCGGAGCAGATCTTCATCGGCGCGATGACGTTCATGCGCCGCGAGTTCACCATCCTCGCGGTGGTCGGCGTCATCCTCTTCTTCCTGCTGGGCTTCGGTCTCGGCTGGAGCTCGGCCTTCGCCTTCGTGGTCGGCGCCGTCGCCTCCGGACTGGCCGGCTACTTCGGCATGCGCTCGGCGACCAAGGCGAACGTCCGCACCGCCACCGCCGCGCACACCAAGGGCGCCGCGCAGGCGCTCACGGTGTCGTTCTTCGGCGGCTCGGTCATGGGCCTGCTGGTGGCATCGCTCGGCCTGCTGGGCCTCGGGTTCCTGTTCCTGATCTTCGGCGCGAACCCCGAGACGGCCGTGATCATCCAGAGCTTCGGCGTGGGGGCGTCGTCGGTGGCGCTGTTCTTCCGCGTCGGCGGTGGGATCTTCACCAAGAGCGCCGACGTCGGCGCGGACCTCGTCGGCAAGGTCGAGGCGGGCATCCCCGAGGACGACCCGCGCAACCCCGGCGTCATCGCCGACAACGTCGGCGACAACGTGGGCGACGTCGCCGGCATGGGTTCGGACATCTTCGAGTCGAACGTCGGCTCGATCATCGCGACGATCGCCATCGGCACCACGCTGGGCGCGTCGACCGCGATCTACGGTTCGGCCGCCGGCCTCATGTTCCTCCCGCTGGCGCTGGCCTCCTTCGGCCTGCTCTGCTCGATCGCGGGCATCATGTTCGTGCGCGTCGTCTCGGCCATGGCGCCCGCGCTGGCGCTGCGGCTCGGCACCTGGGTCGCCGCCGGCCTCTTCATCCTCGTCTCCTACTTCGTGGTCGACTGGATCGACGTCACCAACGCCGTCTGGTGGGCGGTCGTCGCCGGCTCGATCGGCGGCATCCTGATCGGCCTGGTCACGGAGTACTACACCGGCGGCCCGCCCGTGAAGCACCTCGCGGAGTCGTCGAAGACCGGCACCGCCACGGTGATCATCGCCGGTTACTCGCTCGGCCTGCAGTCCGTGGTCATCCCGGTCATCGGCATCGCGATCATCATCCTGATCGCCAGCCAGCTGGCCGGCCTGTACGGCGTCGGCATCGCGGCGGTCGGCATGCTCGCCACCGTCGGCTTCACGATGGCCATCGACGGCTTCGGCCCCATCGCCGACAACTCGGGCGGCATCGCCGAGATGGGCGGCATGGGTCCGGAGACGCGCAAGATCACCGACTCGCTCGACGAGCTCGGCAACACCACCGCCGCGATCGGCAAGGGCTTCGCCATCGGCGCGGCGGCTCTGGCCGCGCTGACGATCATCGCCGCCTACATCCAGACGATGATCGTGCGCTTCCCCGAGTTCGAGCTCTCGCTCGGCGACCCCAAGGTGATCATGGGGATGCTGATCGGTGGCACGATTCCCTTCCTGGTCGCCGCGATCACGATGAACGCCGTGGGCGACGCCGCCTTCGCGATGATCGAGG
>JAABRV010000193.1 GCA_011390735.1 Trueperaceae bacterium
GATCGCCTTCATCGAGTGGGCCCTCACCCCCGAGGCGCAGATGATCGCCGCCGAGCAGGGCGACTCGTACCAGATCCAGTCGAACCGCAACACGCCGGTTCCCGAGCTCGCCCCCGACCTCGGCTCGATCGATCTCATCGACTACGACTTCGACACCTTCGGCAGCCCGGAGGTCAAGGAGCGCCTGGTCGGCCGCTGGACGAACGAGATCTTCCCGACCCCGCGCTAACCACCGCGCGCGACCGAGCTGGTAGATCTTCCGGGTCGGGGGCCGCGAGCCCCCGACCCACCACCGTACCGACACCGGGTGCGCTGCGCCTGGACCCGCCGCGAGGCCCAACTTGGACGCTTCATCTCCCCCCAACGCCCTGCGCCCTCGGCGGCCCGCCGCCGGCCTGGCCGTCAGCGGCGCGTGGCTCCCGGCCGTGCTGGCCATCGTCGGCTGGTGGGCCCTACCGATCGGTCGCCCCAACCGACCCTTCCTGACGATCGACCCCGACCTCTACGCGTTCGCGATCGGCCACCCGCTCCTGTGGCTGACGCTCGTGGCGGTCGTGGTGGCGTTCGGTCTCTCGTTCCTGCCCATCCCCACGGTCCGGCGGGGCGACCTGCTGGTCGTTGCCGGCGCGGTGGCGCTCGCATCGGCGGTCCTGTGGTTCATGCTCGACCGAACCCCGTTCGGACTCGGCGCGCTGCTCCTCCTGGTCGGGCTGGTGATGGTGCTCAGCCACGCCCTCAGCGAGTCCGGCCGGATTCAGGGCGATGCCTTCATCGCCGCGAGTATCCTGTTCGTCTCGCTGTTCGTGCTTCTCTTCATCCTCTATCCGCTCTTCACGGTGCTGCGGTCGTCGGTCTTCATCGACGGCCGGTTCGACTTCTCCGTCTTCCTACGCACGCTGCAGCACCCGCTGTTCTTCATGCTCGGCAACGAGCGCTCCGCGATCGACGAGGTCGGGTTGACGCTGCGCTGGGGCGCCGGGGGCCTGGTCGCGTTCGCGGCGTTCGCCTTGTGGCGCCGCGTGGCCTGGACGAAGGTGCTGACGCGGGCCCTGCTCGGCGGCGCCTTCGGCCTCGTGGTCGGCGCGCTGCTGTACGGCAACGGTGCGCTGCCCACCAGCCTGCTGCTCGTCGCGATCGTCGCGCCCACGGCCACCTTGCTCGGGTTGGCCTTCGCGCTGCTCGGGCAGCGCGCGCGGTTCGGGATCGTGCGCCGCTCCCTGGACGTGATCAGCATCCTGCCGATCATCACGCCGCCGTTCGTGCTCGCGTTCGCCATGATCTTCCTGCTGGGGCGCCGCGGCCTGATCACCTACAACCTGCTCGACATGCAGAGCGGCTGGATCTTCGGCATCCCCGGCGTCGCGTTGGCGCAGATCCTGGCGTTCACGCCGGTCGCCTACCTGCTCCTGCGCGGCTCGCTCAGTTCGCTCAACCCCGCGCTCGAGGAGGCCGCCCAGACGCTCGGCGCGAACGCGTGGGTGACGCTGCGGACGATCACCTGGCCGCTGGTGCGCCCGGGCCTGGCCGCGGCCTTCCTGCTCAGCATGATCGAGTCGCTGGCCGACTTCGGCAACCCGATCATCCTCGGCGGGAACCGCAAGTACATGGCGACCGAGGTCTACCTGTCGCTGACGGGCCGCTTCAACCCGAACGAGGCCGCCGTCTACGGCGCGATCCTGCTCCTCATGGTGCTCGGAGCCTTCTTCCTGCAGCGCTGGTGGCTCGGCGGCGGTTCCTTCGTCACCGTCACGGGCAAGCCGACGAGTGGGGCGCTGGCACCGATCCCGCGCGGTCTCGAGATCGGTCTCACGGCCGTGCTCTTCGTGTGGACGGTCTTCGTGGCCGCCCTCTACCTGTCGATCGTCGTCGGCTCGTTCGCGCAGCTGTGGGGGGTGAACTACACCTTCACGCTGAGGCACTACCAGGACTTCTTCACCGGCGCCGGTTGGGAGGTCTTCCTCTTCACCGCCCGGGTCGCGGCCATCAGCGCCATCCCCGCGATGCTGCTCGGCTTCCTGGTCGCCTACCTGGTGGCGCGCCTGCGCTTCCTCGGGCGTCGCTTCGTCGAGTTCGGCTCGCTGCTGTCGTTCGCGACGCCCGGCACGGTCATGGGGGTCGCCTACATCTTCGCGTTCAACACGGGTCCCGTGCTGCTGACCGCCAGCGCCACGATCATCGTCGTCGCGCTGGTGTTCCGCAACATGCCGGTCGCCATCCGCGCCGCGGTGGCGGGCCTGGCCCAGATCGACCCGAGCCTCGAGGAGGCGTCGACGATGCTGCGGGCGAAGTCGGCGACGACGATGCGTCGGGTCCTCTTCCCTCTCCTCATCAACACGCTCGTCACCGGCCTGATCTTCGCGTTCGTCCGGGCGATGACGGCCGTCAGTCAGGTCATCTTCCTGGTCAGCCCGGGCAACCAGTTCGCCACGGTGCTGCTGCTCGGCTGGGTCGACCAGGGCCAGCTCGGGCGGGCGGCCGCGATGGGGACGATCCTCATCGTGTCGCTGCTGCTCGTGATCGTCGTCGTGCTCCAGGTCGCACGCATGCTGGGCACGCGGATGGTGGGGGTGCGCACGTGATCTCAGGTCTCACGCCGGCCACGGTCGAGCTCCGCGGCCTCGTCAAGCGCTTCGGCAAGGACGTCTACGCCGTCAACGACGTCGATCTCTACATCGAGCGCGGCGAGCTGCTCACCCTGCTCGGCCCGTCGGGCTGCGGCAAGACGACGGCGCTGCGGCTGATCGCGGGGCTCGAGCAGCCGACCGTCGGCCAGATCCTGCTCGACGACGAGGACGTCGCACGCCTGCCCGCCTACCTCCGCGACATCACCATGGTCTTCCAGAGCTACGCGCTCTTCCCGCACATGAACGTCTTCGAGAACGTCGCGTACGGCCTGCGGGTCGCCCGGCGGCCGAAGGAGGAGATCGGCGCGCGGGTCGACGAGGCGCTGGCGATGGTCGGCCTCGAAGGACTGGCGCACCGCACGCCGTCGCAGCTCTCGGGCGGGCAACAGCAGCGCGTGGCGCTGGCGCGCGCGCTCGTCATCCGTCCCCGGGTCCTGCTGTTCGACGAGCCCCTCTCCAACCTCGACGCCAAGCTGCGCAAGCGCGTGCGCGACGACATCCGCGAACTGCAGCAGCGGCTCGGCATCACCAGCGTGTACGTCACCCACGACCAGGAGGAGGCGCTGGCGATCAGCGACCGGGTCGTGGTCATGCGCGAGGGCGTCATCGAGCAGACCGGCTCGCCCCACGAGCTCTACACGCGGCCGGCGTCGCGCTTCGTTGCCGACTTCATCGGCTCCGCCAACTTCCTGCCTGGCCGCTACGACGGCCAGCAGATCGACCTGCTCGGCTACCGCTGGGCGCACGAGCAGGACATCGCCGCCGGCCCGGTCACGGTCATGGTGCGGCCCGAGGCCGTCGAGTTCGCCCGCGACGACGAGCCCGCGCTGGAGGCGACGCTGGTCAGCTCCGCCTACCTCGGCGCGGCGACCGAGTACGTGTTCGACGTCGCCGGCACGGAGCTGTTCGCGACGCTGTCGGGCGGCGGCATGTCGGCCGCGGAGAAGGGCGATCGCGTGCGCCTGCGGCTCAAGCCGACGGCGGTGTCGCTGTTGCCGGCGGACTGAGCACCCTAGCGGCGTGCAGGCTGCTTCCCTGACGGAGCCTGCTTCGGTGCGCCGGTGCGCAACGAGCGGCGTCAGGTCTTCCTGGTTTCGCTCGTGACGGTCGGGGCCACCGCGCCGCGCGGCCCCGCGCCCGGGATAACCTTCCGGCGTGCGCATCGACCTCGACCGCCCCATCCGCGTCTTCGCCTGCGACATCGACGGTTGCCTGGCGGCCGTGGACCACGCGCCGTACGACCTGCAGCGGCTGCACGCCATCGCCGAGCTCAACCGCGCCAGCGCCGGCGATCCGACGGTTCCCTCGCTGACCTTCGTCACGGGGCGCCCGCACGGCTACGTCGACGCCTTCATGCAGGCGCTCGACGTCCGGCTCCCCGCCTCCTTCGAGAACGGCGCGGGCCTCGCCGTCAGGTTGCCCTACCGCGCCTGGCTGTCGCCCACCGTCGAACGCGGTCGGTCGCTGGTCGCCGACGTCGAGCGGGTCCTAGGGGAGCGTGACGACGTGTTCGTGCAGCTCGGCAAGGTCGCCTCGCTCAGCGTCTTCCCGACCGATCCGGCGTGGCCGGT
>JAABRV010000194.1 GCA_011390735.1 Trueperaceae bacterium
TGGTGTCGACAGCGCGCGCCTCGGCCTCGAGGCGCCTACCGATGTCGATCCCGCGGGTGCCGGCGTGAACGGCGTTGATCGAGCCGAAGAAGCGGTGGGTCTGCAGGACCAGCTTGCCGCCGAGGCGGTCCTTGTCGTCGACCAGCAGCACCGGGATCCCGTGGCGGCCGAGTTCCGTGGCGGCGGAGAGCCCGGCCGGGCCGCCGCCGACGATCATCACCGGTACCTCGCGCCGTTCGGCGTCGTGCAGCTCGGGATCCCGCCCGTCGACGACGCGCGCGTCGACAGGCACCTCGGGGAGGCCGTCGAGCGGGGCGACGACCATGCCCGGCGTCACCGCCGTCATGCACGCCTTCACCGGGCGCCCGTCGGCCAGCACCAGGCATTGGGCGCACTGGCCGTTGGCGCAGTACAGGCCCTGTGGGCTGCCGTCCTTGGGGTGGTGGCCGAACACCTGCTCGCCGTGGGCGATCACCGCCGACGCGATCACCTCGCCGGCCCTGGCCGTGCACGGCTCGCCGTTCCAGACGAACGGCACGTCGTCGCGTGGCTCGATCGCCAGGATCGGGTGCTGCTCGAGGCGGCTCGTCCCCATCGTCCCTCCGTGGCCCGTGACCCCATGCTAGGCGAGCGGGGACGGGACTCGGGGGAAGCCGGGGTCAGCCGCCGCGGCTCGAAAGGGGCGGGGCCTCCGCCGCCAGGAACCTGTCGAGGAACACGCGGGTGGCGCCCACCGCGGCCGCGTTCGGCGCCACCGCCCGGGCGCGCCTGAGCACCAGGTTGTTGTCGAGCAGCGTGGGCAGGCCCCGGCGGGCGGCGGCGTCGATCGCAGCCAGCAGCCGGTCGGAGGCGCCGGCCAGCGCCCCGCCGAGGACGAGCAGCTCGGGCTGGAGCAGCAGCACGAAAACCGCGATCTGGGCGCCGAGCATCTCGGTCATCCAGCCGACGAGCTCGTCGGCGTCGCGATCCCCGTCCTCGGCGAGGTCGAGCACCGCCAGGAAGCGCTCGCGGGCCCCGGCGTGGGCACGTACGCGGCGGGCTCCGGCGGGCTCGGCGCGCTCGAGGTAGCGGTCGGCGAGGCCGTGGACCGTCAGCAGATCGGGCGCCGCGGCGCGGGCGCCGCAGGCGGCCAGCAGGCGCGGGTCGACCAGCCCCGCGTTGCCGAAGGGGCCCACGTAGGCCTTGCCGTCGAGGAACATGCTGAACTTGACGCCCTCGCTGAAGCCGACGTAGGCGTAGCTGCGCGGCACGCCGTTGGCACCGAACTCGGCCGCGGCCATCGCGTCGACATCGTTGCCGATCGTCACGGGGAGGCCGCTGGCGTCGCCGAGCCGCTGCGCCAGGGGCAGGTGGTTCCAGTTCGGCACACGCCCGATGGTGATGACGACGCCGCTCTGCGGGTCGATGAACCCCGGGCTCGCGAGGCCCATCCCCAGCAGCCGGCGCGCGGGGAGGCGCTCACGCAGCGCCGCGAGGTAGTCGAGCACGAGGGCGTGCACGGCGTCGGGCTCGAGCGACCCCACGCCCTCGGGCACGCGCTCGTCGAGCACCTCGCCGGCGAGGTCGGTGGCCACCAGGCGCATGCCGGGATGCTCCAGATGCACGCCCACCAGCGTGTGGTGGGCGGGATCGACGCCGTAGAGGTTGGCCGGGCGCCCGCCGGTGGCCTCGACGCGGCCGACGATGCGCACCCAACCGGCCCGCTGCAGGTCGGCCACGGCACGCCGCAGCGTGGGCAGGCTGACGCCCGTCGCGGCGCCGAGTTCGGCCAGCGGCATCGGGTGCGTGAGCAGGTGGTTGACGATCGATCTCGGCGTGTCCATGGGAGGGCGGGCGTCGCGCCCGCCACCATACCCAACGGTGGGGGCACCGACGGCCGCGGTGGCGCGCTTGACATCCTTTAGGTAATCGTATTACAAAAGAGTATCGCTTAGTTCGGAATGCGCCGCGCGCGTCGGCTCCTGAGCCGCGGCCGTGGCACCCGAGGAGGTCGGCACCTTCATGATCGCGGGGTACGAGGGCCTCACGCCGCGCTTCGGCGATCTGCACAACCACTGCGACCTCAGCTACGGGCGAGGCACGCCGCAGCAGGCGCTCGCCAACGCTCGGCTGCAACTCGACTTCGTCTCCATCACGGTCCACGGCGCCTGGCCCGACGTCCCCAGCGACGACCCCGACCTCGGCTACCTGGTCGACTACCACCGGCAGGGGTTCGAGCGCGCCCATGCCGGCTGGGACGGCTACGTCGCGCTGACCGAGGCGGCCAACGAGCCCGGTCGCTTCGTCACCCTCCCCAGCTTCGAGTGGCACTCGATGGCCTACGGCGACCACTGCGTGTATTTCCGCGACCCGGCCGCCAGCCGCATCGTCGACGCCCCCGACCTACCCGCGCTGCGGGACGCCGTGCGCCAGCGATCGAGCGATGTCCTGCTCGTCCCCCACCACGTGGGCTACCGGCACGGCTACCGCGGCATCGACTGGGAGGCCTTCGACGCGGAGCTCAGCCCGGTCGTCGAGATCGTCTCCTTCCACGGCGCCGCCGAGAGCTGTGACGGCCCCGTGCCCTACCTCCACGCCATGGGCCCGCGGCACGAGCACGGCACCGCCCGCTACGCCTGGCGGAAGGGCCTGCGCTTCGGGGTGATCGGCTCCACCGACCACCACAACGCCGTGCCCGGCGCCTACGGTTTCGGGCGCCTGGCGGCGTGGATGCCGTCGCTCGACCGCGACGGCCTGTGGGACGCCCTCGCCGCGCGGCGCACGTACGCTCTGACCGGCGACCGCATCGATCTCGCGCTGCGCGTGAACGACGCCGTCATGGGCGGCGAGGCGCCGCCCACCGACGAGCGCCGCATCGAGGTCGCCGTGCGTGGCGGCCACGGCATCGAGTACGTCGAGCTGCTGCACGACGAGCGCGTCATCCACCGGCACGACGTGCTGCCGCAACCGGGCGGCCGCGGCACGGTCAAGGTCCACGTGCAGGTCGGCTGGGGCGAGCGCGACCGCGCCACCCCCTGGGAGGTCGACCTGCGGGTGCGCGACGGCGAGCTGATCGGCGTCGAACCGCGCTTCCGCGGCCCCTACCCGAGCACGGTGCCCCCAGCGGGCAGCGACCACGCGCCACACGCGCTCGAGCGGCCCGCGCCCGACCGCGTGCGCTTCACGACGGTCACCTGGCCCAACCCGCTCTCGGCGCTGCCCGCGATGGAGGGG
Source organism: Trueperaceae bacterium (assembly GCA_011390735.1). Classification (GTDB taxonomy): domain Bacteria; phylum Deinococcota; class Deinococci; order Deinococcales; family Trueperaceae; genus JAABTL01. The sequence continues at coordinate 3,214 of JAABRV010000194.1, forward strand.
CTCGCGCTCGAGCTGCGGGCGGACGACGCCACCGTGCTGGAGGCGGTCGTCAACGGCCGGCGCCTGTGCGTCCCCCTGCGCGACCTCGCCGAGGGCGCCCGCAGCCACCACCTCGGCGGCTTCGTCAGCCCGGCGATCTCCTTCGACCGCGCGGTCCCGGAGACCGAGTTCGCGGCGCGCTTCGACCTCGTCCACCGTCCCGGACCCGTGGCGCTCGACGCCTACCGGGTGCGGGTCCGGCAACGCAACGACCAGTGGGCGTGGAGCTCCCCGATCTGGGTGGGGCCCGACGCACCCTCGAGGAGGTGAGGCCGAAGACTTCGACCGCACGTCGCCCGACACCGCGTCCCGGCGCCCCCGCGCGCCGAACCTGTGAGGTCCCTACCATGCGCATGCTGACCCGCATCACGCTCGCGCTCGCGATCGCGCTGGCCACCGTGGCCTTCGCCCAAGGCGCCGCGATCGACTGCATCACCGACGAACCGGCCACCATCACCTACATCGGCGACCCCGTCGCCAACCTCGGCGAGACCGAACGCGCCACGGCCGCCGCCTTCATGGAGGCCTGCCCGCACATCACCGTCGAGATCATCCCGGGACCCGCGAGCACCAGCGAACTGCTCGCCAACTACCTGGTCATGTTCGAGGGGCGCAGCGGCGACATCGACGTGCTGCGCGTCGACGTGATCCACCCCGGCATCCTGGCCGACAACCTCGTCGACCTGAAGCCGTACTTCAGCGACGAGGAGCTCGCCGCCCACTTCCCCGGCTACATCGAGAACACCATGGTGGGCGACCGGATGGTGGCGATCGCCTTCCGTCTGGGCGCGGGCATGCTCTACTACCGCACCGACCTGCTCGAGAAGTACGGCTTCGCCGGCCCGCCCGCCACCTGGGACGAGCTCGAGTCGATGGCCGCGACGATCCAGGCCGGTGGGCGCGCCGCGGGCAACGCCGACTTCTGGGGCTTCG
>JAABRV010000195.1 GCA_011390735.1 Trueperaceae bacterium
CAGCGCCGGCCGGGTGATCGCGGGCGCGGCCAGGATCCCGCGCACGCTTTCGCCGGTGAAGCGCCGCACGCTGGTGACGTAGCGAGCGAGTTGGTGCACCGCCTCCTGCGTGCCCTTCGCGCGCTTGAGCTCGACGACGACCAGCCGGCCGTCGCGGTCGCGGGCGAAGAGGTCGATGCCGCCGACGTCGGTCGGGAGCTCGCGGTCGAGCACCGTCAGGCCCGGCTCGATCAGCTCGGGCTCGCGCGCCAGCGCCGCCTGCATCTGCGCCTCGCTGCCGCGCAGCACGAAGGCGATCTCCTCGCGCAGGTGCAGCGCCTGGGCCAGCGCCACCTCGAGGAACACCACCCGCAGCGTCTCCTCCGGCGTGCGGCGCTCGGCGACCAGCACGGCCTGGCCGTCGTCGAGGCCGACCCACAGGTCGTCGGTGCGCGGCTGCCAGTTGACCGGCTTCACCCCGCGGTCGCGGTGCACCTGGATCGAGCCGTCGGGCTTGAGCATGACCAGCAGGTCGCCGGCGTCGGCGAACGAGGCCGCCCGGCCCACGTAGCTGACCTCGCAGGTGCCGACCACCTGCACCAGCGCCCGCCCGGCGCGCAGGTGCTCGCGCAGGAACTCGACGAGCTCGTCGTCCCGGGGGTCGTGGAGGGCCTCGAGCAGCACGCCCGAGGGTACCCTGTCGCATGCCCCGACTCGGAGCCCACGTGTCCACCGCCGGCGGCGTCTCGACCGCCTTCCCCCGCGCCGCCGAGCTCGGCTGCGACGCGCTGCAGGTGTTCGTCAAGAACGCCAACGCCTGGCGCGCCAAGCCGCTGCCCGCCGCGGAGATCGACGCCTTCCGGGCCGCGCACGCCGGCACGCCCGGCCCGTCCGCGCCCGCGCCGCTGCCGCTGGTGGCCCACGCCGGCTACCTCATCAACCTGTGCAGCCCGAAGCCCGACGTGCACGAGAAGTCGCAAGAGGCCCTGATCGACGAGCTCGAACGCTGCACGGCCCTGGGCGTCCCCGGCCTGGTGCTGCACCCGGGCGCCCACCTGGGCACGGGCGAGGACGTCGGGCTCGACGGCATCGCGCGCGCGCTCGACGCCGTGCACGCGGCGCTCCCGGAGGCCAGCGCGCGGGTGCTGCTGGAGAACACGGCCGGCCAGGGCACGGTGCTCGGGTCGCGGCTCGAGCAGCTCGCCGCCATCGTGGCCCGGGTCGATGCGCCCGGGCGCGTGGGCGTCTGCCTCGACACCTGCCACGCGTACGCCGCCGGCTACGACCTGCGCAGCGACGAGGGGTACGCCGCCTTCGTCGACGAGGTGGCGCGCACGGTCACGCTCGAGCGGGTGGCCGCCGTCCACCTCAACGACAGCCGCTTCGGGCTCGACAGCCACAAGGACCGCCACGCCTCGATCGGCGAGGGCGAGATCGGCAGCGAGGCCTTCGCCCGCTGGCTGGCGGACCCCCGCTGGGGCGACGTGCCCATGGTGCTGGAGACGCCCCTGGGCGACGACGGCCTGGGGCACGCGCGCGACCTGGCGACGCTGCGCGCGCTCTGAGCCGCGGGGGGGGTCGGCTTCAGACGGGCTCGACGCGTCCGTAGCGCCCGCGTACGTACGCGAGCGAACTGGTGTCGGCGACGCGCGCATGGTCCACGCGGCCGACCACCAGCGTGTGGTCGCCGACCGGCACCTGGTCGACCACCACGCACACCAACTGCGCGGCGGCGCCCCCGATCACCGGGTAGCCGTCGAGCTCCTCGAAGGGGTCGCCCGCGAGGGGCACGGGCCGACCGGCGAAGTGGTCCGAGATGCCGGCCTGAGCCGCCGACAGGATGCTGACGCCGTAGCGCGCCAGCGCCGGGAGCAGCCCGTGGGCCCGGGCCCTGACGTCGATCGCCACCCCCACCAGCGGCGGCACGAGCGACAGCGAGGTGAACGAGTTGACCGTGATGCCGTGGACGGTCCCGAAGGGGGAGCCGCCGGCGACCCCATCGGGCCTCGCGAAGGTGACCACGGTGATGCCGGTGGGGAGTCTCCCCAGCGTCTGTCGGAACCGGTCGGGATCGATGGGCATGCGGGGGGTCCTCCTGGCGGCCTTCCGCGGGGGCGGCGGCCGCGCGACGACCCGCAGGGTACGTCACGCGTCGTAACCTCGCACGATGCCACGAACGAACCCCGAGCCCCCGCCCCTGCGGCGGCTGTGGCACTACGCGGCCGAACGGCGCTACCGCGGCCGGGCGCTCGGCGCCGCCGCGCTCTCGATCACCAACAAGCTGTTCGACCTCGCGCCGCCGTTCCTCATCGGGGTCGCGGTCGACGTCGTGGTGGCGCGCGAGACCTCGCTGATGGCCGGCCTCCTCGGCGTGGCGGACCCGGCCGCGCAACTGGGCGTGCTGGCGGTGGTGACGTTCGCCATCTGGGGCATGGAGAGCCTGACGGAGTACCTCTTCGCGATCCTCTGGCGCAACCTCGCGCAGGACGTGCAGCACGAGCTGCGGCTGGCGGCCTTCGACCACGTCCAACACCTCGACCTCGCCTTCTACGAGGAGCGCGACACGGCGGGCCTGATGGCGGTCCTCAACGACGACGTCAACCAGCTCGAGCGCTTCCTCGACGTCGGCGCCACCGAGGTGTTGCACCTGCTGACGACGGTGCGGGTCCTCGGGGCGTTCTTCTTCGTGGCCGCGCCCGGGGTCGCGTGGTGGGCGCTGCTGCCGATGCCGTTCATCGTGTGGGGATCGCTGCGCTTCCAGCGCCTGATGGCGCCGCGCTACACCGCCGTGCGCGAGCAGGTGGGGCTCCTCAACGCGCAACTGGCCAACGCCCTCGGCGGCATCGCGACGGTCAAGAGCTTCACCGCCGAGGCGCGCGAGGCGGAGCGCCTGGGGAAGCTCTCGCGGGCGTACGTCCGCAAGAACGCGCACGCGATCGCGCTGTCGTCCGCGTTCGTGCCACTGATCCGCATCGCCATCGTCGTCGGCTTCATGGCCACGCTGGTCTACGGCGGTCGCCTGGCGCTGTCGGGCGAGATGGCGGTCGGCGTGTACTCGACGCTGGTGTTCATGACGCAGCGGCTGCTGTGGCCGCTCACGCGCCTCGGTCAGACGCTCGACCTCTACCAGCGCGCGATGGCTTCCACGCGGCGGATCTTCGCCCTGCTCGACGAGCGGGCGCAGCTGCGCGACGGCGCCCGACCGCTGCCGCCAGAAGCGGTCGCGGGCGCCGTGCGGCTCGCGGGGGTCGACTTCGCCTACGCGACCGGCGGCGCCGTGCTGCGCGGCATCGACCTCGAGGTGCCGGCCGGCCGCACGCTGGCGATCGTCGGGCCGACGGGCGCCGGCAAGTCGAGCGTCGTCAAGCTGCTGCTGCGGCTCTACGACCCGACCGCCGGGCGCGTCACGCTCGACGGCGTCGACCTGCGCGACGCCGTCCTCCGGGACGTCCGTCGCGCGGTGGGCCTGGTGAGCCAGGACGTGTTCCTGTTCCACGGCAGCGTTCGCGACAACCTGCGTTTCGGCCGCCCCGACGCCGACGAGGCCGCGCTGTGGCGCGCGCTGGAGCTCGCCGAGGCGCGGCCGTTCGTCGAGGCGTTGCCGCAGGGGATCGACACCGTGGTGGGCGAGCGCGGCCAGAAGCTCTCGGGCGGCCAGCGGCAGCGGCTGGCGCTCGCGCGGGCGATCCTCAAGGACCCGCCCGTGCTGGTGCTCGACGAGGCGACCAGCGCGGTCGACAACGAGACGGAGGCCGCCATCCAGCGCTCGCTCGAGGCGCTGACCCGCGGCCGCACGACGATCGTCATCGCGCACCGCCTCAGCACCGTCCGGCACGCCGACGAGATCGCCGTACTGGACGCCGGGCGCGTCGTCGAGCGCGGTCGCCACGACGACCTGATCGCGCGGGATGGCGTGTACGCCGGGCTGTGGCGGGTGCAGACGGGCGAACGGGCGCTCGCAGGCCACGCATCGCCCGCCGCGCGGCGGTAGATTCGCCCGTGCGCAGACGCCGCTGGCTCCTCTTCCCGCTCCGCTTCCTCCACGTCAACCTCGGCCTCGCGCTCTTCGGTTTCAGCATCGCGCTCATGCTCCGCGCGG
>JAABRV010000196.1 GCA_011390735.1 Trueperaceae bacterium
ACGGCGGCGGCGATGAGGCCGTGGACGGCCGGCAGGCCGGCGAGTTCCGCGTAGGCGAGCGCCTGCGGGACCACGACCAGGGCCACGCTGACCCCGGCGAACAGGTCGGCGAGCGGCACGTGGGGGAGGCTCGGGCGCGGCACGTTCGGAGCGATGGTACACCCGTCGGGCGGCGAGTTCCGGGCGGTAGGCTCTGCGGGATGTGGCGCTCGGTGTTCGTCCCCACCGTGGCTCTGGCGTTCGCCGAGGGGCTGCTCGTGCCCGTCCTGCCGCTGTTCGTCGCCTCGTTGGGGGTGCCGTTCTGGTGGGTCGGCCTGGTGCTGGCGGGGGAGGCGATCGGCATGCTGGTCGGCGACCTCCCGGCGGGCAGCCTGCTGCGGCGCGTCGACCGCAAGGTGGCGATGCTCCTCGGGATCGCGCTGCTCGGCGTCGCGGCCCTCGGCGCGGCGTTCGTGGACGCGGTGGTCGCGATCTTCGCGCTCCGTGTCCTCGCGGGCCTCGGCGCCGCCCTGTGGGGCATCTCGCGCCACGCCTTCCTGGCGGACGCCGTGCCCCTGCACCGCCGGGGGCGCATGATCGCCGCGTTCGGCGGCGCCCAGCGCATCGGCAGCCTCGCCGGCCCCGCGGTCGGCGGGGTGGTCGCCGCGCTCGGCGGCTTCTCGGCCGCCTTCTTGCTGTACGCCGCGGTCGCCGGGCTGACCTTCGCGTACTGCTGGCGCTACCTCGAGTCGGCGCCGCCGGTGGGTCGCCGCGTTCGCCCCGGCGTGCGTTTCGGGGCGTCGTCGCTGCTGGCCGTGGCTTCGGCGGCGGAGGGCGAAGCGGACGTCGACGACGTGTCGCCCTGGGCCGCCGTCTGGGCGCTCGGCTGGCGGCGCCTCGGCGCGGCCGCCGCCGGCGTCCTCATGGCGCAGGCGATCCGCGCGGGGCGGAGGATCGTCATCCCCCTCTACGCCTCGGCCGTGCTCGGACTCGACGTGGAGCAGGTGGGCTGGATCGTGTCGCTGGCGGCGGCGTTCGACGTCGTCCTGTTCCCGGTCGCCGGTTGGGTCATGGACCGCTTCGGGCGCAAGCACGCCATCGTGCCGAGCTTCGCCCTGCAGGCGGTCGGGATGGCCCTGGTGCCGCTGACCGGAGGGTTCGCCGGCCTGGCCGCGGCCGCGTCGCTCATCGGGCTCGGCAACGGCCTGGGTGCGGGCACCAGGATGACCGTGGGCGCGGACCTGGCGCCCAAGGACGCCGTCGGGGAGTTCCTCGGCGCCTGGCGCCTGGTGGGCGACGGCGGCGCCATGGGCGGACCCGTCCTGGTGGGGGCGCTGGCGGACGCGCTGGGGCTGGCGTTCGCGACGGTGGCGGTCGCCGCGGTGGGCGCCGGCGCGGCGCTCACCTTCGCCTACGGGGTGCCGGAGACCGTGCGGCGCGGCTCCTGAGCGCGGACGACCCGCAGCGGTTCGGGGCGCGGTCCGTGGCCCGCGACGTGCCGCTGCCAGCAGCGGCGGCAGACGTAGCGGCGGCGCGGGCGCCGGTAGCGGGCGATGCGCGCGCCGCAGGCGTCGCACACGAGGGCGTACGGCGCGGGCGGCAGCGTCACGGCGTCGGCCGCCGCGCACGCGCGTGGCGCCGCTCCCAAGGCGAGCGCCCGCGCCCGCCAGGCGGGGCCGTGCTTCGCGCCCGGGGTCAGGGCGTGGGCGATCTCGTGCAGGATCGTGTCGCGCACGACCTCCACGGGGTTGAGCTTCACGAGGTGGCGGGAGAGCGTGATCGTGCGGACGTCGTAGCGGCAGCAGCCGAGCCTCCGGCGCGCGTGGTCGAAGCGGAAGCTCCACGCGTCGAGCCCGTGGCGGTCCATGAGGTCGCGTGCGAGTGCGCGGGCGGCATCGGGGTCCACGCCGGGAGCGTACGACGGCGCGGCCATGGGACGCCGCGCGCCCTGGGCCGTGGCCGGGCGGCGCTGGGCCCGGAACCCGCGGCGTGGCGAGGAGGCGTGGTGGGCGGTGAGGGGCTCGAACCCCCGACCCCCTCCGTGTAAAGGAGGTGCTCTACCGGCTGAGCTAACCGCCCGTCCCGACCCGGCACGCCCCGCCGCCAGCGCGTGACGGCGCGGCGCGCGTGTCCATCTTGGCATGCGCGTGGGCTTCGGGCCGGGGCGCGAGGGCTCACTCGTCGGCGAGTCGGAAGGTCGTGTACGGGTCCGTGAGGGTGTAGCGGTAATGGGTGCAGTCGGTCTCGCCAGGAAGCAGGACCCCGAACCACGTGTCTTGGTCGACCATGCGCCCGCGCATCACGAGTCGCTGACCTGGGCTGCACACGTGCGAGTCCGCGTCGGCCACCCACGTGAACACGCCGTGCTCCACACCGTGGGTGCCGCTGAAGAAGTGGTTTTCGGAACGCATGGCCTCCAGGCCTTCGAAGTTGCGGTAGGTGCCGTCCGCAGCGAAACGGTGGACGACGTTGCCGAACCCGTCGCTCCAGGTGCTGTCGGCCACCGCCGCCAGCACGAGCGCGTCGCGTTGCTCGGGTGACAACACGCGGGTGATGCCGACCACCCAGCCGGCCTCGACCACGTACATGGTGGTCGAGCGCAGCGGCGCCATGCCCTCGGGCACGAAGTCGCCCCACATGCGCTCGCGGGCGATCACCACCTGGCCGTCGCCCACGACGGCGACCACGTCGGCCTCGAGCCTGACGCCGGCGCGGACCAACTCGTACGCCCGGTTCTGCAGGTCCCTCCCGGTCGACGTGCGCCAGTACAGGTCGTGCTCGGACCACGTGCCGCTCAGGGCCAGGAGACCGATGACGGACGCGGTGTCCCCCGTCGTCAACGCCTCCGTGAAGCGCTCCACCACCTGCTGGGCCGCGGGGGTCTGCTGTGCCGTGCCGACCGCCAGGGCCGAGAGAACGAGGACGAACGCGGCGAACGAGCGAAGCTTCTCGTGCATGATCGCTTCCCTTCGCGGTCCTACGGGTCGCGACCGACCCGCAGGGCGGTTGGACCGAGGCCGACGGCCTCGGTCCGGTGCCATGCATGCGCCGTAGGGTTGCGGGTGTTGGCGACCACGTCGCCCTCATGCGTGGGGGCGGTGGCTGGGATGAAGAACCGCTCGCGCGCCTGCCGACGCTCAGCGGTCGCGATGGTCGCGATCGGGCTCATCGTGACTCCCGTGAAGGCACGAGAACCAACCCGGCCACGGCGCCCGCTGGCCCGGTCGTCTTGCTGCGCCCTGCTGCTCCTCCCGCTACCTGAGAGGATAGCACGGATGCGTTCGCCATCTAACGGACTGCGATGGCCTCCCGCGCGGCTGGGCCACATCGCCGGGGCGCGGTGCACGTTCTTGCACTCGACCTGACCGAACGCCGTGGGCAGCCAAGGAATACGAAACGGCGGGGCTTGCGCCCCGCCGATCGTGGTGACCCCTACGAGATTCGAACTCGTGCCGCTACCTTGAAAGGGTAGTGACCTAACCGCTAGTCGAAGGGGCCTCGTTGGTGGGTCGTGTAGGGCTCGAACCTACGACCCGCTGATTAAAAGTCAGCTGCTCTGCCAACTGAGCTAACGACCCGACAGCGCCACGGAGCATACGCGCCGCAGCGGAGCGGCGTCAACCATCGTACCAGGCTCATGGGCGCGGCCGGTCGCGGGCCCACTCGCCTTGTTGGCGCCCATGGCCCTTGGTAGACTCGTGGGCGTGTCTGGGTCGTGAATCACGGCACGAGCGGTCGTGGTTCATGGCCCCGTGCCCGTCGCGAGAACCCGGCCGACCGCGTTCGGCCGAGCCCCGAGACGGCCCGCTCGCGTCCCGCCGCCCGTGGCACGATGCCACCGCCCCGGGCCCGCGCCGCACGGCCCCGACCGGGGGAGAGAGGACGACCACTTTGTACGAGAACCTGCTCATGATGTTCCTCGCGGCCGGATTCATCGCTGCGGCGGCGCTCGTGGTGGGCGCTCTGTTGGGCCCGAAGCGCACCACGGACGACCTGCTCGAGGCGTACGAGTCCGGCATCCCGGCCACGGGCACCGCGCGCGAGCGGTTCCCGGTGCACTTCTACCTGGTCGCGATGCTGTTCATCGTGTTCGACATC
>JAABRV010000197.1 GCA_011390735.1 Trueperaceae bacterium
ATGCCGTCGAAGCCGTCGATGCCGATGCCCGACACCGCGCCGCCGATCCACATGACGATCGGCTGGAAGGTGCGGAAGGACTCGACCAGCGCCAGCGTCACGCCGGAGCTGAAGCCGCCGGCGATGAACTCGACGCCGTCTTCGGTCATGAGCTTCTCGAAGGCGGCGAGGCCGACGGCGGGGTTGGCTTGGGTGTCCTCGATGACGATGCGCAGCGGCTCGCCGAGCACGCCGCCGGCGGCGTTGATCTCGTCGAGCGCGAGCTCGAAGCCGGCGCGCTGGGCCTGGCCGGTGCCGGCGGCGCCGCCGGTGAGCGGCGTCAGGACGCCGATCGTGACGCCTTGCGCGGCGGCTGCGCCCAGGGCGACCAGGGCGAGCAGGGTGAAGAGGGTGCGGACTTTGCGATGCATGCGGTTCCTCCTAGTGAGGGGCGGGCCGGGTGGCGGCCCGTGACGGGGTCGGGGGGTGGAGGGGCGACGTGGGCCGGCCGGGGGCCGGCGGGCGGCGGCTCAGGTCATGGCGCCGGCTCCTCTGCATCCAGCGCCTCGAGCAACGCGCCGAGGCGCGCCGCGAAGCGTTCGGGCGCCTCGGTCGCGGGGCTGTGGCCGACGTCGTCCCAGGTCTCGAGCTCGACGCGCTCCGTGCCGGTGAAGGCGTCGGCGGTGCGCTGCGCCATCTCGGCGGTGATCAGCGGGTCGAGGCCGCCGCGCAGGACCAGCACCCGGCCCTCGTAGGCGGCGAGGCGCGGGGCGAGGTCGAGGCCGGTCAACGCCCGGGCGTTGCCGCGGAAGGCGTCCGGATGCATGCGCAGCCCGTCGCCGACCAGGTCGTCGAAGTCCGCGGGTCGGCGGCTGGCGAGCAGCGGCTCCAGCGCCTGCTTGAGCAGCGGGCCGTTGCCCTGGAACAGGTCGAGCAGCGGGTAGTGCTCCTCGGGGGTGGTGAGCCCGTCGGGCGCGCTGCCGTCGACGAGCACCAGCGCCGACCAGGCTTCGGGGTCGGCGGCGGCGGCCTCGAGCACGACCGCGCCCCCCAGGCTGTGGCCGACCAACGCGGGGCGGTCGAGGTCGAGGGCGGACGCGAAGCCGCGCACGGCCTCGGCGTACGCCGCGATGGTGATGGGCGCGCCCAGCGGATCGCTGTCGCCGAAGTTCGGGAGGTCGAGCGCCAGCAGCCGCGCGCCGGCGGGCGGGGCGGCGAGCAGATCGGAGAACCAGCGCTTGCTGGCGAAGTTGCCGTGCACCAGGACGACGGCGCGGCCCTCGCCGGTCTCTTGGTACGCGATGCGGCGGTCCTCCACCTGCACGTGCTGGATCGGGATGTCGGCGGGGATCATCGGGTCTCCTTCCAGAACGCCCGCAGCGTGGCGGCGACGGCCGCGGGTCGTTCGATCGGCGCGGCGTGGCCGGCCTCGGGCACGGTCGCCAGGCGCCCGTCGACGGCGTGGCGCAGCAGCGCGCGGCCGTGGCGGGCGGGGGTCATGACGTCGTCCTCGCCGTGCAGCGCCAGCACCGGGCAGCGCAGCGTCGCGAGCGCCGGGCCGGCGTCGGCCTCGAAGGCCGCCATGCCGGCGATCAGCGCGTGGGCGCGGCGCGGGTCGGTGGCGGACGCGGCGTCGCGCCAGCTCGCCAGGGCGTCCTCCTGGTCGCGGAGGAAGGCCTGGCCCCAGACCCAGGGGGTGGCGACGTCGAAGCGGTGCACCGGTCCGCCGACCTCGTGCGCGGCGAGCCAGGCGCGCACGACGAGCTTCAGGTGGGCGTCGGCGACGACGAAGCCGTCGCAGGAGGTCAGCGAGCGCACGCGGCCTGGGGTGTCCGCTTCGATCGCGGCGGCCGCGGTGGCTGGCTCCGGCGTGCCCGCCTCGATGGCGGCGGCCGCCAGCACGGCTGCGGGGGCGCCGCTCGAGAGCCCGACCAGGTGGAAGCGCTCGAGTCCGTGGTCGCGCGTCAGCGCGGCGACCAGCGCGACGAGGTCCTCGGCGTGCGTCTCGATGGTGTGGGGGCCCTCGGGGTCGTCGCTGCCGCCCTGGCCGCGCTGGTCGTAGCGCACCACGCGGTGGTCGGCGAGCAGGTCGGTCGTCAGCCCGTCCCAGGCCTCGATCGCCATCATCAGGCCGTTGACCAGCAGCACGGTGGGCGCGCCCTCGGGGCCCTCGTCGACGCGCGCGCGCAGGCGCACGCCGGAGGCCCCGGGCAGCAGGCCCTCCCAGGCGCTCACTGGGGTACCTCGGTGGTGGCGCGTTCGGCGACGAAGGCGTCGCGCAGCTGCCGCGTGAGCACCTTGCCGGCGCCGGAGACCGGCAGCGCGTCCAGGAAGCGCACGTGCTTGGGCACCTTGTAGCGCGCCAGGCGCTCCTTGAGGAAGGCGCGCACGTCGTCGGCGCCCAGACGGGCGCCCTCGCGCAGCACCACCGCCGCCAACCCGACCTCGCCCCAGCGCGCGTCCGGCACGCCGGTGACGGCGCAGGCGGCGACGTCCGGGTGGTCGTCGAGCGCCGCTGCGATCTCGGCGGGGTAGACGTTCTCGCCGCCGCTGATGAACAGGTCCTTGCGGCGCCCGACCAGCGCCAGGTCGCCCTCGTCGTCGACGCGGGCGAGGTCGCCCGTCCACAGCCAACCGTCGCGCAGCACCTCGGCGGTCGCCTCGGGGTGTTCGAAGTACCCGGCGAACACGTGCGGGCCCGCGAGCGTCAGTTCGCCGACCTCGCCGGGATCGCACGGCGCGCCGTCGGGCCGCCGGACGACGGCCTCGGTGTGCAGGATCGGCCGGCCGACCGACCAGGGCTTGCGGGCGGCGGTCTCGAGGTCGATCGCGAAGCAGTTCACGCCCGCCTCGGTCAGCCCATAGCCCTGCTTGAAGCGGACGCCGCGCTGGGCGAAGGCGTCGCGCAGCGGCAACGGACACGGCGCGCCGCCCGAGATCGCCCACCGGACGCGCGTCAGGTCGGCCGCGGCGAAGCCCTCGTCCTCCGCGAGCATCTGGAACATGGTCGGGACCATGAAGAGCAACGTCGCGCCGAGGTCGTCGACGAGGGTCAAGTACGCCCCGGCATCGAATCGTGGCATCAGCGCGACGCGGGCGCCGAGCGTGTAGAGCGGCGTCGTCAGCGCGTTCATCGCGGCGTGGAAGCAGGGCGTCGCCTGCACCGCCAGGTCGTCGTCGCGCAGCCCCCAGGAGAGGACGGTGGCGGCGGCGTTGGCGGCCTGCTGCCGGTACGGCAGCACCGCGCCCTTGGGCAGGCCGGTGGTCCCGCCGGTCAACAGGATCATCTGCGGGTCCTCGGGGCCGACGGCGGCGTGGGGCGCCGGGTCGGGATCGCCGAGCCAGGCCTCGTAGTCCTCGAGCGCCACCGTCGGCACCCCCAGACCGCGCGCCACCGTGGCGTGCGCGGCGTCGTGGAGCAGCAGCCGGGGGCGCAGCAGGTCGGTCACGGCGCGCAGCTCCACCGGGCTGAGCCGCGGGTTGAGCGGCGCGTAGACGACGGTCGCCTTCGCGGCGGCCAACCAGAGGTCGAGGTGCGCCAGGTGGTTGTGGGCGAGGATCGCGATCCGGTCGAAGCGGTCGACCCCGATGGCCCCAGGCGCCCGGCGAGGCGCTCGGCCCGGCGGTCCATGGCGCCGTACGTGGTCCAGCCGCCGTCCCAGTGCACGGCGGGGCGATCGGGCGTGACCGCCGCGCGGAACCCGGCGACGTCGTAGTTCACGGCGACGCCTCGGGTTCCTCGCCGGCGGTGCCGGCGCCCTCGCCGGCCGTCCCGCCGGCGGCCCACCGCAGCGTGATCGCGTTCCACACGTACCCGACGCCGGCGGCGACCAGCACGACCAGGTCGCCGGCCTTCAGCAGGCCCCGCCGCGCCGCGAGCTCGAGCGAGAGCACCTGGTCGACCTGGCCCAGGTGGCCGTAGTCGGACAGGTAGACCGAGCGCGCCGGGTCGATCCCGAGCGTGCGCAGCAGGTGCTGGTGGGCGCTGGGCTTGACGTGGAGCATGGCCAGGTAGGCGACGTCGTC
>JAABRV010000020.1 GCA_011390735.1 Trueperaceae bacterium
GTGGTGGCAGCCGGGCGGCTGACCCCCACGGCCTCCTCAGGCCGCGAGCAGCGCCACCTGCCGGGCTGCGTGGACCTCGAGCAAGAGCAACGCCCGCAGGGCCTGGGCGTGCCGGTCCGGCCGCGGCATCGCCTCGACGTAGAGCTCGGCCGCGACGTCCCGCCAGCGCCACAACTCGCGCCGGAACGAGCGGTGATCGGTGGCGACGATCGTCAGGTCGGTGAGGTTCAGCACCCGCTCGTAGCCGAGCCTGCGAGCCTCCGCATCGTCCTGGCCCATGCGTCGCGACGTGCGGAGCATCTCGTTGGCGATCATCAAGACCTGCTGACCGCGGTCGAACCGCCGCCAGCGATCGAGCGACAGGCCCGAGTGCTGGGTCACGGGAGCGCCTCTCCGGTGCCGATCAGCGCGGTCGTGAGCTCGACGATCCGAGCGCGGGTCGCGGGATCCTCGACCTCCATGCTGCGGTTCCCGTGGGCGGGCCGGATGTTGATCAGCGACACGTACTCGATGCAGTCGTCGGGCCCGCGCCCAGGGTAGTAGTTCGCCCCCCACAGGTGTTCCTGCAGCGAGCCGTCGTCCAGCAGCACGTCCGCCGCGTCCACGTGCAGCTCACCGCCCACCGCGGCAACCCCGCGCTCGACGTCCACGACGACCTTCACCATGTCTACGAAGAACGCCTCCGTCAGGCGCCGAAGCTCCGATGGCTCGATGCGCTCGCGTACCAGAACGATGGCAGGCGCCTCCACGCACCCAAGATACCAGCGACGCCGGTCGCGCCTCGAAGGTGCGCGGGGCCGTCAGGCCAGGAACCGCTCGACCTCGGCCAGCGTCGCCTCGTCGCTCGGCGGCTCGTCCGAGGGTGCCGGCACCTCGGTCGGCGCCAGCCCGAGGAGGCGCCGGGCGTCCGGCCACACCTCGTACTCGAGCGCCGGGCTTCCCCACGCCAACGCGCCCAGGCGACTCGCCGCCGCGACGTCGCCCCGCGCGGCCGCGAGCTCGCCCGCGGCGAGCGCGGCGCGCGCGACGAACCGTGGCCCGCCGATCGCCCGGGCCGCGCGCGCGAGGGCGGCGACGTCCGCGGCGGCCTGCGCCCACGCACCGAGCCGTGTGTGCGCCTGCGCGCGGAAGGCGTGCAGCAGCGCAACCATGGGGTGTCCGACGTTCTGCGCACCGAGGGCGTCCAGCGCCGTGCGCGCCTGGGCGAGCACCTCGTCCGGCGTCCCGTGGCGGGCCAGGAAAGCGCAGCGTAGGAACGCGACCACCGCGCCGCCTGTGCCCAACCTCGCCGCGAGGCGCTCGACCTCGGCGAGGCGGTCCTCCGCCACCTCACGAGGCTCCACCACGATCGCCCACCAGACCCGCCACACGTCGGTCCTGGACGGTTGGCCCAACCGGAGTCCGTACGCACGGGCGGCGTCGTTGTGACGTCGCATCTCCTCGAATCGGCCGCGCATGAGGGGCGTCACCGCGAGGTCCTGGTGCACGTCCGCGGCCAAGGCGAAGTCGTCGAGCTCACGCGCGAGGCCGAGGGCTTCTTCGAGCAGGCCCTGGGCCTCCGCTCCGCGTCCGATGAAGGCGAGGCGCCGCCCGCGCTCCTCGAGCAGCGCGGCCAGCCCGATGCGGTCGCCCGCGCGCTCGAAGGCGGCGCGCGCCGTCGCCATGCGCTCATCGACGCGGTCCGTCGGATCGTGCCACGTCAGCGCCGCGACGGCCAGCGCGAGCGCGCGGTCGTCGCCCCACCGCCGCGCCAGGGCCCAGGCGCGGGCCGCGTGCCGGGCGCACGCGCGGCCGTCGCCCCGGGCGAAGGTGAGCACGCGGGCGAGCGCGAGTTCACGCGTGCGCTCACCCTCGAGTGAGCGGTCGCGGCCGGCACCGTGACCCGCAGCGCGTAGCGCGAAGACCGCCTCTCGCGCCACGGAAGCGCCCTCGGCCGCCCGCCATTCCCGCTCGAGCGCCCGGAACAGCCCGATCGCCATGTCGGCGAGCGCGGGCCACGCGCCGTGCGCCAGCCCCCAGCGCCAGGCGCCGAGCGCCTGCTCCAGATCGTCCGGGTGCCACTGCACGCACCGGCCCGTCCGCGCGTCGACCTCCTCCGCCACGCGCGTCCGCCACACGCCCAGTGCCGCAGACCAGGCCGCGTCCACGACGCCGGCGTCCGCCTCGGCCCGCTCGCGACCGAAGCGGGCGAGCAGTGCGTGCATCGCGAGGCGGTCGCCTCGCTGCCACAGCACGCCGTGGTCGAGCAGGTGCCGTAGGCCGCGCCAGCCGGTGCCCGCCACCTCCGCCGCCACGGCGCGGTCGAGGCTGCCGGGCAGGAGGGAGAGCCGCGCCCAGGCGGCGCGGTCCTCCGGCGGCGTCGTGCGCCAGGTCTCCTCGATGACGGCGTGCACGTCGCGCCGGCGCGGCGAGCGATCGATCTCGTCGCTGTGCAGCGGCGCCCACGACGCCCGCAGCTGCGCCTCCAGCCCCTCGAGGCCGAGGACGTCGAGGGACATCGCCGCCAGCTCCAGCGCCAACGGATGCCCGCCCAACTGCTCGGCCACGCGCTCGATCGCGGCGGCGTCGAGGGCGCGTGCGGCCGCCGGCGCGAGCCGCCGCGCGGCGACCCGCCGGAAGACCCTGGCGGCCGGGCTGGGCGGGCTCCCGCCGGTCGCCAGCGGCCCGACCTCGACCACCACCTCGGTCGACAGCCGCAGCCGGCGGCGCGACGTCACGAGCAGGCGCGGGCCGACGGTCCCCCGGACCACCGCGTCGACGGTCGCCGCCTGCTCCAGATGCCGCTCGAACCCGTCGAGCAGCAACAGCAACCGCCGGCCATCCAGGCCCTCGAGGAGCTGCGGCAGCGCGGGCGTGCCGCTGCGCAGGCCCACGCCGGCGGCGCGCGCCGCCGACCTGGCCACCGCGTCGGCTCCCGATCGGTCCTCGAGCGCCGCAACGAACACGCCGTCGGGAAAGGAGGGGCGCAGCGCGGCGAGCGCGGCGGCGGCGAGGGTGGTCTTGCCGATGCCCCCGGGGCCGAGGAGCGTGACGAGCCGCACGTCCGGATCGCCCAGCCGCTCGACCAGTCCGGCGATCTCGGCCTCGCGCCCGATCACGGCGGCGCGGTGCCCGACCCTGGGCGCCAGCGACGCCAAGGCGGGCGGCGCGCCCTCCGGTGCCACTTGCGGTGACGGCGCAGGTACCGACCGCGCGGCAGGCCGGTCCGGGGGCCCGGCGGCACCCGTCGAGAGCCGCGCCTGCAGCTCCACGGTCGCCGGCTCGGGCGTCATCCCGAGCTCCTCGTCCAGACGCCGCGCGAACGCGTCGAACCGCAGGGTTCCCCCTCGCCGGTCGCCCAGGGCGGCAGCCGAACGCAGCGCGTCGCGGACGGCCGACTCGTCGAGCGGGTCGGCCCGCAGCAGCCGGTCCGCGAAGGCCAACGACTCGTCGTGCCGACCGGCGGCGGCGGCCTCGCGGCACGAGGCTCGGCACGCCCGCCGCCACGTCTCGGCCACCGCCGTCCGCTCCACCGCGAGCCACGACGCGAACTCGTCCGCGCCGTCGATCTCGAAGCCCTCCAGGAACGGCCCCTGGTGGATGGTCAGGACGTCGGCCCAGCGACGCTCGGCGGCCGCACGCCGGAACTCGGGGACGTCGCTGTCGACGGTCAGCCAGATGGCGCCGCGGTCTCGCTCGACCAGCGGGCCGAACGGGCCTCGCGAGAGCGCACGCAGCGCCTGCCGCAGGTCGCCGTGGGCGTGCTCGGCGTCGGCGTCCGGCCACAGCAGCGAGGCCGCTTCCTCACGGCGCACGCGCGCGCCGCGGTACGCGACGTACGCGAAGAGCGCGTGGGGCTTCGTCGGTCGCAACGGCACCCACGCGTTGGCGACGCGCACCGCCGGCGGCCCGAGCAATCGCACGGCCACGTCCATGGTCATCTCCACGGTACGCCTTCTCGGGCGAACCGTCATCCGGCCGGCGGCCGCGGCGCGCCGCGGCCGCGTGCGCCGCCTCGAACGGACCGCCCGTGGTCGCTCCGTCACGACGCCGCGCGCCGGACGGAACTCCGGCGCGCGGCGGAAAGGGCGGCCGAACTCAGTTCAGGACGCCGAACGCCCGCGGCACCACCTCGACGAACCAGGGGAAGTAGGTGACCAGGATCAGCGCCAGGAGGAGCGGCGGCCACAGGTAGATCATCGCGCGGCTGGCGCTCTCGATGCGGATCTTGCCGATGGCGCACCCCACGAACAGGGCGGTCCCCACGGGCGGCGTCGTCAAACCGAGGCCGAGGTTCATCAGCAGCATGATGCCGAAGTGCACGGCGCTCATGTTGATCGGATCGGCCGTGACGATCGGCAGCAGGATCGGCGTGAGGATGAGGATCAGCGGCGCCATGTCCATGATCGCGCCGAGGAGCAGGAGCAGGAGGTTGATGAGGGCGAGCAGGACGACCGGGTTGTCGCTGAAGCCGAGGATGGCGCTCGCCAGGATCGCCGGGATCCGCAGGTACGCCATGAGCCAGGCGAAGGCGCTGGCGGTGGCGATGAGGAACACCACGATCGAGATCGTCCGCACCGCCTGTTGGGCCACCCGCCACACCTTCCTGAAGCCCATCTCGCGGTAGATCATCGTGGACACCAGGAAAGCGACGACGGCGCCGATGGCGGCGGCCTCGGTGGCCGTGAACCAGCCGAAGGCGATGCCGCCGACGATGATCAGGCCGACGAACAGGCCGGGGATGGCCACGAACGACACCTTGACGGACTCCCACGGCGGCGGGCGCGAGTCCGACGGGTAGCCGCGCCGCAGCGCCAGCACGTAGCCGGCCAACATGAGGAAGATGCCGATCATCACGCCCGGCAGGTACCCGGCGAGGAACAGCGCGCTGATCGACACCCCGCCGGCGGCGAGGCTGTAGATCACGGCGTTGTGCGACGGCGGGATGATGATGCCCTGCACGGAGCTGGCGACCGTGATGCCGACGCTGAAGTCGGCGTCGTAGCCCTTCCGCTTCATCATCGGGATGAGGATGCTGCCGTTGGAGCTGACGTCGGCGACCGCCGAGCCGGAAGTGCCGCCGAAGAGCATGGAGGCGACCACGTTGACGTGCGCCAGGCCGCCGCGGATGGGACCGACGAGCACGCGCGAGAACTCCACGAGCCGGGTGGCGATGCCGCCCTCGGCCATGATCAGGCCGGCGAGGATGAAGAAGGGGATGGCCAGCAGTGGCGTCGAGTTGACGCCGTTGGCCATGCGCTGCGCCACGATCAGCGGCGGCAGCGAACGCATGCTGGGCTCCACCAGGTGCAGCGTGGTCACCGTGATGAGGCTGGCCAGGCCCAGGGCCACCGCGATCGGCACCCCCAGGAGCATGAGCACGCCCACGCCGCCGAGCAGGACGCCGATGGGCCCCAGCAGGACGTCGGCGCCGAACAGCCAGAACGCGCCGCCGACGAGGCCGGCCAGGATCACCACGATCCCGATGCGCACCGTCCAGTTGCCGCGCACCTGGGCGCTCTCGATCACCTCGTCGAGCTCGGGGTGCGGCAGCCGGACGACGTTGCGCAGCGCGTAGTACGCCATCAGCGCGCCGCCGAACGGCAGGCCGAGGTACATCCAGCCGACCGGCAGCTGGGTGGCGGCGAAGGTCTGCGTCATCGTGCGCTGGCTCAGCTCGAGGCCGTACCAGAACAGGTAGCCGCCGAAGCCGGCGAACGCCAGCCACACCGCACGCTCGAGGCCGCGCTGCACGCGCTTCGGGAGCTGCCGCGTGACGACGTCGACCGACAGGTGCTCGCCCGCCCGCACGGCCAGGCCGGAGCCGAGCATCGCCAGCCACACCATGAAGATGAGGCTGATCTCCTCCGTCCACCGCGGCACGCGCAGGTCGGGGATGTAGCGCGCCGTCACCTGCCACGAGATGGTGAGGACGATGGCCAGCAGCAGCGCCGCGCTGACGACGCGGACCACGGTCGTCAGCCCGTCGTCGAGGCGTTCCCACAGGGGGGCGGGCGTCGCCGCCCCCGGAACGGTCCCGCCGTCGGAGGGGGGCTGCGGAACGGGGGCCCCAGATGGGGCCCCCTGTTCACGCTTCGTGTCGACGTCGGGACGGCGCTCGTCGTTCATCGTGGCCTCCCGGCGCGCGCCTTACGGGGTGTCCAGGATGCGCTGCAGCACGTCGCCGAAGATCGGCGCGTACTTCTCGTACACCGGCGCCATCGCGGCCTGGAACTCGGCGATGTCCACGGTGATGATCTCGGAGCCGGCCGCGATCACGGCCGCCTTGCTCTCGTCGACCAGCGCGGCCCAGGCGGCCGCCTGCACCGGCACGCTGGCCAGGGCGGCCTGCCGCACGAGCGCCTGGTCCTCGGCGCTGAGCACGTCGAAGACGGTGGCGCTGATCATGACGATCTCGGGCACGCGGGCGTGGGCGTTCTCGGTGAAGTAGGGGGCGACCTCGTAGTGGCGCACGCCGCTCGGGCCGTAGCTCGGGTAGTTGTTCTCGGCCCCGTCGATCACGCCGGTCTGCAGCGAGCTGTAGACCTCGCCGAAGGACATCGGCACGGCGTCGGCGCCCAGCGCCTCCATCATGTCGAGCACGACCTGGCTCTGCTGGGTGCGGATGCGCAGGCCCTGCAGGTCGGCGACGCTGCGAACGGGCGTCTCGGTGGTGTAGAAGTTGCGGCTGCCGGAGTCGTAGTAGGCGAGGCCGACCATGTCGGCGGCCCGCAGGCCCTCGAGCAGCTCGAAGCCGATGGGCCCCTGCACGACGCGCCAGAAGTGCTCCTCGGAGCGGAAGATGAAGGGCAGGCTGTAGACGCCCATGGGCGCGTAGAACTCGCCC
This sequence comes from Trueperaceae bacterium, assembly GCA_011390735.1. Taxonomy (GTDB): domain Bacteria; phylum Deinococcota; class Deinococci; order Deinococcales; family Trueperaceae; genus JAABTL01. The sequence continues at coordinate 6,827 of JAABRV010000020.1, forward strand.
ACCGGGCTGGTGCTGGTGCGCACGATGTCGATGACGCCGAGCTGCACCTGTTCGATGGTGGAGCGCTCGTCGCCGAGCTGGCCACCCGGGAAGACCTCCATCACGATGCGGCCGCCGGAGAGCTCCTCGAGCACCTCGGCCATGTGGTTGAGACCCTTGACGGTGGGGTAGTCCGGCGGCTGGTTGTCGGCGGCGCGCAGGATGATCTCTTGCGCGAGACCGCCGGCCACCAGGGCCAGGACGAGCGTGAACGCGAGGACCCGGAACGTGCGCATGCTTGCTCCCTCCCCGTGGTCCCGCCCGCGGGCAGGACCCGGGCCCGTCGTGCCGGCGTCCGGCTTTCGGTATCGATACCGTTAGCGGTAACGCAAATGCGGCCCGGCGGGCATGTGCCTCGAAGGTAGCACGGGGCGCGGGCGGTGTCAACGACGACTCGAACTTCGCGTGCCTCACGGTTTTTCTGCCCGCATCAACGCCACTCGACGCGGCTTGACGACGCGGGTCACGCCCGCCTATACTCGGCCATCGGAGAGGCTGTTAGCGCTCACGGGAGCGGTCACGGACAGCCGCCCCGCTTCCCGTGGGCGTCGAGCCCGCGTCGAGGAGACCCCGTGCCGAACCGCGTCACCATCGCCGACGTCGCCCGCCTGGCGGGCGTGTCGACCATGACCGTGTCGCGGGTCATCAACGCCAAGGGCGACGTCAAGGCGAGCACCCGCGAGCGGGTGGAACGCGCCATCGCGCGCCTCGAGTACCGCCCGAGCCAGGCGGCCCGCAGCCTCACCACCCGACGCAGCCACACGCTCGGCCTGCTGGTCCCGGACATCACCAACCCGTTCTTCCCCGCGATCGTGCGGGGCGCGGAGGACGTCGCCTGGTCGGAGGGCTACGCCGTCTCGCTCACCAACACCGTCGAGGACCTCGCGCGCGAGCGCGCCGCCTTCGAGCATTTCGAGGCGCACCGCGTCGACGGGCTGATCGTGTGCAGCGCGCGGCTGCCCGACCGCGAGCTGGCGCAGCTCGCGCAGCGTCACCCGGCGTGCGTCCTGCTCAACCGCAGCGCGCCGCTCGAGGGGGTCGCCTCGAGCCTCGAGGTCGACGACGTCCGCGGGGCGCACCTGGCGATCGCGCACCTCGCCAACGGGGGCCGCCGGACCGTCGGCCTCCTCGCCGGGCCCGCGCGCTCCATCAGCGCCCAGCGGCGCCGCTGGGGCGCCGCGGAGTCGCTGGCCTTCCACCAGCTCGAGCACGGCCCCGATCTGATCGAGGAGGGCGAGCCGACCGAGGCGGCGGGGCGCGCGGCCATGGCGGCCCTCCTGCGGCGGCGGCCCGACCTCGACGCCGTCCTCGCCTACAACGACGTCGTCGCGATCGGCGCGCTGGAGGCGCTCGCCGAGGCCGGCCGGCGCGTCCCGGAGGACGTCGCCATCGTCGGCTGCGACGACGTGCGGCTCGCCAGCCTGGTGGTCCCCGCCCTGACGACGCTGCGCACCGACGGCTACCAGCTCGGCCGCCAGGCCGCCGACCTCCTCTTCGAACGCATGCGCGGCGGCCCCCCGCGGCGCGTGATCGTCACGCCCGAACTGGTGGTGCGCGCCAGCGCGCCCTGATACCCGTGTGCGCGGCGAGCAGGCTCGCCGCGCCTCATTCGGAGGTACCCGATGGAGTCCCGCCCCGCAGCCCTCGACCTCGCCGTCGGCCTCGGCCGCCGACCGCTCGCGACCAGCGCGCGCCAGGCCGACGGTCTCGCCCTGTGGGCCGAACGCGACCCGGCCCACGGCTGGCGGTTGGCCGCGGCGGCCGACGACCCCGCCCACCTCACGCCCCTGGTCGGCACCGCCGAGCGCGTCGGGGAGCACGTCGTCCTCCGTGGGCCCGCCGACCCCGCCAACGCGGCCGCCCTGCGCGCGCTGCTGCCCAACCTGCGCCCTGCCCCGCTCGGCCTCGCGACCTCCGCCGGCTTCGGCGACCGGCTCGGCCTCGCCACGCCGGGGCACGTCGACGCGCTCCTGGCCGTCGGCACCGAGGGCGGCGACGGCATCGCCCCGATCTTCGCCCAGCAGTCGGTGCGCGAGAACACCCGCACGGGCCGCACGCCGCAGGAGGTGCTCGACGACGCCACCCTCGGCGCCTTCCTCGCCGGCTGGGCCGGTCCGGTCGGCGCCGACGCCGACCACCTCAAGAGCGAGGCGGACGTCGACGCGCACCTGGAGGCGGGGTTCTCCTTCTTCACGATCGACCCCGGCGACCACGTCGTGTCCGAGGCGGACGCCCTGCAGGGCGCGGCGCTCGCCGAGGCCTTCGAGCGGCGGCCGCCGTGGGCCGCCCTCGACACCGATCCGGCCGACCTGCTGCTGCGTCTGTCCGGCACCACCGTCGACCTCGGCGACCGGTCCCTGCGGTTCGCCCCCGGCGAGCTCGAGCGCGCGGCCGTCAAGTACGGCGGCGCGCTGGGGCACGTGGCGCGGCTCGCCCGCCACCTGCGCGGCCGGGCCGGCCCGGAGCGCGCCGAACTCGAGGTCTCCGTCGACGAGACCGACACCCCCACCACGCTCGCCGAGCACGCCTACCTGGCGATCGAGCTGCGCCGCCTGGGGGTCGACTGGGTGTCGCTGGCGCCGCGCTTCGTGGGCGCCTTCGAGAAGGGCGTCGACTACATCGGCGATCTCGGCGCGCTCGCCCGCGACCTGGATGGTCACGCGCGCGTCGCCGCCGCCCTGGGACCCTACAAGCTCAGTCTGCACTCGGGCTCCGACAAGTTCGCCGTCTACCCGATCGCGGTGGCGGCGGCCGGCGGCCTCGTCCACCTCAAGACGGCGGGCACCAGCTACCTCGAGGCGCTGCGCGTGGCCGGCAGGCACGACCCCGAGCTCCTGCACGCCGTCATGCGCCTGGGCCTCGAGCGCTTCGCCGAGGACGTGAAGAGCTACCACATCAGCGGCCGGCCCGAGGGCGTGCCCGACCTCGCGGCGCTGCCGGGCACCGCGGCCCTCGCGCTCCTGGAGCAGACCGACGCCCGGCAGGTGCTGCATGTCACCTTCGGCTCGGCGCTGCGGGCCTACGGCGAGCCGCTGAAGGCGCTGCTGCGGGCCCACCCAGACGACTACCGGGCCGCGCTGCGGCGCCACTTCGAGCGCCACCTCGCGCCCTTCGCGGGCGCGGCGAAGGGAGGTCGCGCATGAACGGCTTCGACCTGAGCGGCCGCGTGGCCGTCATCACCGGCGGCGGCGGCGTCCTGGGGCTGGCCATGGCGCGCGGCCTGGCGCAGGCGGGGGCGGCGGTGGCGCTCCTGGCGCGTCGCGGCGAGGTCGTCGGCGCCGCCGCCGAGGGCCTGCGCGCCGAGGGCTTCGACGCGCTCGGCATCTCGGCGGACGTCCTCGACCCCGCCTCGCTGGCCGCCGCCGCGGCGACCGTCGACGCCGCCTGGGGCCGCTGCGACGTCCTGCTGACCGCCGCCGGCGGCAACCGCCCCGACGCCGTCGTGTTCGGCGACCGCGACCTCTTCGGGCTGACGCCCGAGGCGTTCCGCAAGGTCGTCGAGCTCAACCTCGACGGCACCCTGCGGTCGATCCAGGCGTTCGCGCCCGCCATGGTGGCGGCCGGGCGCGGCTCGATCATCACGGTCAGCTCGATGGCGGCGCAGAAGCCGCTGACGCGGGTGCTCGGCTACGGCGCCGCCAAGGCCGCCGTCGACAACCTGACGCAGTGGCTGGCCGTGCACCTCGCCCAGACCTACGGCGAGGGCCTGCGCATCAACGCGCTCGCCCCCGGCTTCTTCGTGGGCGAGCAGAACCGCGCCCTGCTCCTGCAGCCCGACGGCACGCCCACCGACCGCGGCCGCACGATCCTGCAGCACACCCCGATGGGCCGCTTCGGCGACCCCGACGACCTGGTCGGCGCCGCCGTGTGGCTCGCCTCCGACGCCTCGCGCTTCGTCACCGGGATCGTGGTGCCGGTCGACGGCGGGTACGCCGCCTTCGGGGGCGTATGACCCCGAAGGCGCGCCCTCACGGGCGGACGACGCCGGCGGCGCGGCCCCAGCGCCGAGCCCCCGCGCGGAGGCCGCGGTGAACCCCGCCCCCGGCGTCGTGGCCCGCGCCGTCGCCCCGGCGGGGCAGGCGCTCCCGTGGCCCGACGTGCGCCGCGCCCTGGAGGCCGGCCTCGCCGGCGACTGGGCGGGCCAGAGGGTGCTCGTCCTCGTCCCGGACCACACCCGCACCCTGCCCCTGCCGGCGCTCTTCCGCGACGTCGTCGAGCTCCTCGCGGACGCCGCCGAGCTCACGTTCATGGTCGCCCTCGGCACCCACCCGCCGCTCGACGAGGCGCGGCTGCTGCGCCTCGTCGGCATCACGCCCGAGGAGCGCGCCGGCCGCTACCGCCACGTGCGCATCGTCAACCACGGCTGGGACGAGCCCGGCACCCTCGTCTCGCTCGGACGGCTGCCGCAGGCGCGCGTGCGGGCGATCGCCGGCGACCGCTGGCACCCCACCCTCGGGGGCGACGTCGACGTCCTCGTCAACCGCGCCGTGCCCGAGGCGGACCACGTCGTCATCCTCGGGCCCACCTTCCCGCACGAGGTCGTGGGCTTCTCGGGCGGCGCCAAGTACTTCTTCCCCGGCGTCTCCGGCGCCGACATGATCAACGTCACCCACTGGCTCGGCGCCCTCACGGGGGTCATCGACACGATCGGCGTGGCCGACACGCCGGTGCGCGCGATGATCCACGCCGCCGCCGAGCTGATCGAGACGCCCACCACGCTCGTGGCGCTGACGGTCGAGGGCCTCGAGCTCTCCGCGATCACGATCGGCGACGCCGTCGCCGCCTGGCGCGAGGCCGCCGAGCTCTCCCGTGCTCGCCAGATCACCCACCTCGCGAGCCCCATGCGGCGCGTGCTCGCCTGCGCGCCCCCGATGTACGACGAGCTGTGGACGGCCGGCAAGGCGATGTACAAGCTCGAGCCGGCGCTGGCGCCGGGCGCCGAGTTGATCATCTTCGCGCCCCACCTCGACACGATCAGCCGCGTGCACGGCCGCTGGATCGAGGAGGTCGGCTACCACTCGCTGCCCTACTTCCTGCACCAGTGGGATCGCTTCGCCCACGTGCCGCTGGGCGTGCTGGCGCACTCGACGCACGTGCGCGGCGCCGGCCGCTGGGCGGACGGCCGCGAGGAGCCGCGCGTGCGCGTCACGCTCGCCAGCCGCATCGACCCGGACACCTGCGCCCGGCTCGCCCTCGGCTACCTCGACCCCGCGACGGTCGACGTCGAGGCCTGGGCCGACCGCGAGGACGAGGGCGTGCTGCTGGTGCGCAAGGCCGGCGAGCGGCTCTACCGCGCGCCGCGGGACACGCTCTAGTCGTGGACCACGCGCCCGCGACCCACCCCGAGGAGGCCCCATGACCGCCCGCTGGACCCTCGACCCCGACCGCTGCTTCGACCCCGAGCCGCGCCAGCGCGACCTCGCGCGCCGGCTGTACCAGGGCGTGACGGACCTGCCGCTGGTGTGCCCCCACGGCCACGTGGCGCCCTCGCTGATCGCCGACGACGCCCCGCTCGGCGACCCCGCCCGCATGCTCGTCGTGCCCGACCACTACGTCGTGCGGATGCTCTACAGCCAGGGCGTGGCGATGGAGGACCTCGGGCTCGCGCGGCGCGACGGCGGCCCCAGCGAGAGCGACCCGCGGGACATCTGGCGCCGCTTCTGCGCCCACTTCCACCTGTTCGCCGGCACCCCGACCGGGCTGTGGCTCAAGCACGAGCTCATCGAGCTCTTCGGCGTCGAGGAGCGGCCCTCGGCCGCCACCGCGGACGCGCTGTACGACCACCTCGTCGAGCGCCTCGCGCACCCCGACTACCGCCCGCGCGCCCTCTTCGCGCGGCTCGGCATCGAGGTGCTGGCGACCACCGACGCCGCCACCGACGACCTCGCCACCCACGAGCGGCTGCAGGCCGAGGGCCTGCCCGTGCGGCCGACCTTCCGACCCGACGCCGTCATCGATCCCGCCCGCGACGACTGGGCGCCGTCGGTCGCGCTGCTCGCCGAGCGCAGCGGCGAGACCGTCGACGACTACGCCGGCTACCTGCGCGCGCTGCGCGCCCGGCGCGAGGCGTTCCGGGCCGCGGGCGCCACGGCGACCGACCACGCCGCCCTCACGGCGGAGGTCGAGGGGCTCGACGAGGGCGAGGCCACGCGCCTCTACGACCGGCTGCGACGCGGCGAGGGCTCCGCCGACGAGCGCCGTCGCTTCGCCTCGCACATGCTCTTCGAGATGGCGCGCATGAGCGCCGACGACGGCCTGGTCATGCAGCTGCACGTCGGCTCGCTGCGCAACCACCACGACGCCGTCTACCGCCGCTTCGGCCTCGACGTGGGCTGCGACATCCCCGTCGCCACCGAGTGGACCCGCGCCCTGCGCCCGCTGCTGAACGCGTTCGGCGCGCACCCGAACTACCGGCTGGTGCTCTTCACGCTCGACGAGAGCACCCTCGGCCGCGAGCTCGCGCCGCTGGCCGGCCACTACCCGGCGCTGCGGCTCGGCCCGCCGTGGTGGTTCTTCGACTCGGTGCTGGGGATGGAGCGCTTCCTCGACGCCGTCGTCGAGACCGCCGGCGTGTACAACCTCGCGGGCTTCAACGACGACACCCGCGCCTACCCGTCGATCCGCGCGCGCCACGACGTGTGGCGCCGCGTCAGCGCCAACTGGCTCGCCGGGCGGGTGCGCCGCGGGCTCATCGACGAGGACGTCGCGCCCGACCTCGCCCGGGCCCTGGCCTACGACCTGGCGCGAACGACCTACCGGCTCGACGGGGCGGTGCCCGCCGCGGCGTAGCCTCGGGCATGGCCGACGCGACCCCCACCAGTTACTGCCAGGCGGTGAGGCGCGGGCTCCCCGCGCCTCACCGCACGTACCACGACGAGCAGTACGGCTTCCCGCTCGACACGGACGACGCCCTGTTCGGTCGGCTCCTCCTGGAGATCTTCCAGGCCGGGCTCTCGTGGCTCACCATCCTGCGCAAGGCCGAGGCGTTCGAGCGCGCCTTCGACGGCTTCGACATCGCCAGGGTGGCCGCCTACGGCGACGCGGACGTCGCCCGGCTGCTGGGCGACGCCGGAATCGTGCGCAACCGCGCCAAGATCGCCGCCGCCATCGAGAACGCCCGCCGCATCCGCGCCCTGCAGGCCGAGCACGGCAGCCTGCGCGCGTGGCTCGCGGCGCACCACCCGCAGCCGCTGGCGGCCTGGCAGAAGCTCTTCCGGCGCACGTTCGTGTTCACCGGCGGCGAGATCACGCGCGAGTTCCTCGTCTCCACCGGCTGGCTCCCCGGCGCCCACGACCCCGACTGCGAGGCGCACGCGCGCACGGTCGCGGCGGGCGCGCCCTGGGCCAACCAGCACGCGTGCTAGCGTCGCACCCATGGCCCCCACGTCCGTCGGCGGCACCGCCCGGCCGCGCCTCCAGGCGCTGGCGTTCGCGTTCCTGATCGCCGTCGCCGCGGCGCAGCCGGCGCCGGAGGGCGCCGCCCCGGATTCGCTGCCGCCACCCATGGCGACGCCCGATCTCACCCCGAGGGCGCTGGAGGCCGAGGAGCTCGACCCGGGCACGCTGGCCCGCATGGCGCTCCGCTTCCAGCTCGATCAGCTCGCGCTCGAGACCCTGGGCGCGACGCGCGCGCCGGCGCTCGTCCTCGGCGTCGCGCTGCAGGGCCAGACCGTCTTCCTCGCGCCGTACGGTTCGCGCACGCCGGGCGGTCCGCCCGCCTCGCTCGACGACCCCCTGTGGCTCGGCGCGTTGGGTCACACGCTGACGGCGGTCGCCGAGCTGACGGCCGGTGTGGCGCCCGAGAACGACGACGCCTACCGCAGGCTGGTCTTCGGGCCGCTGGGGATGGCGAACGCGAGCGCGGACGTCGGGGTCGACGACGCCTACGAGGCGGCCACGCTGCCGGCGCACGGCCTGCGCGGCGGCGTGCTGGAACCGCTGGCGCCGGCCGCTGCGGCGCCGCCGGTGGCCGATCGCCTGCGGGCGAGCGCGCGCGACCTCATGGCCTTCGCCGAGGCGCTGACCGATCCCGAGCCGCGGGCGGGGCTCGCTGCCGGGGTGCGGGACGCCCTGCTCGCCGACGTCGAGCGCGTCCACCCCGCCATGCCGGGCCGCACGCCCGGCTTCTCCGCGTCCGTCCTCGCCGGGCACCGCGTCCTGAGACGCGACGGCGACCCCCCCGGCGCGCGGGCGTCGCTCGTCGTGCTGCCGGAGTACGCGCTCTCCCTGCTCGTCTACCTCAACGCCGAGGCGCCCCCGGCCGGCGACCCGCTGGTCGCCACGTCGGGCGTGCGCGACGCGCGGGACGCCCTGCTCGAGGCCATCCTCGTGGCCCTGCTGGGCGACGCCCGCGACCCGGCGGCCCCGGAGGGGCCGTGGCCGGCGGTGACCGCCGCGACGAACCCGCCCACGCCGGGCCACTACCGCCTCGCGCGCTACCCCGCCGACGCCCCCGATCGCGCGCTCGCCGCGTTGCAGCCGACCTTCGACTTGCGCGCCGTCGACGACGGCAGCGCCGTCCGGCTGACCCCGCCCCAGGCGGTCGCCGAGCCGATCACCTTCGCCCGGGCGCCGGACGGTGTGTGGCGCAGCGCGCGCGACGGCGCGCCGTTGGTGTCCACCCCGGTCGGCCAGGACCGACCGCGGCTCCTCGTGCACCTGGGCTCGACCCTCACGCTGGAGCGCGTCGCCCCGCTCGAGCGGCGCGCCGTGGGGCTCGCGTCCTGGGCGGCCGCGATCGCGGCCGCCGCCGTCGTCCTGATCAGCTGGCCGCTCGGCGCCGTCCTGCGCTGGCGACGACGCGAACCCCGCGCCTGGGACCGCAGCGCCCAGGGCACGCTGGGTCGTGCGCTGCGCCACCTGCGCGTCCACTCCCGCGTCAACGCCGCCCTGACCCTGGCGCTCGCGAGCGGCATCGCCTTCCTGGCGACGACGGCGCGCTCGCAGGTGGCGCCCCCGCTGGCGGACGCGCTGCCCTGGCTCCACGCCGCCGCCGTGCCGCTGGCGCTCCTGCTCGCCATCACCTGGCTGCGCACGCTGCTGGCCGCCGTCGCGCACCCGCAGGCCGGCTGGCGCTGGGCGTGGCACGCGCTGGCGAACCTCGCCTTCGCCGCCGCCTGGCTGCAGGGCTGGGTGTGGCAGCTCTGGTCGCCGGCGGCGATCGCCGCGCGCTGGCTCGGCTGAGCGACGAGCCCGGCGACCGCGCGTCGCTTCGCTGCCGCGCGACCTCCGCCGCCCGCCGCCCGTGGGCCCGCCGACGGCGCGTCGCCGCCGCAGCACGTAGCATGCCGGCATGGACCACGACGCCCCCCGCTCGCCCGCAACGCTCGCCGAGGCCACCGTCGCCGGCGGCTGCTTCTGGTGCACCGAGGCCGTGTTCGAGCGCGTCGCTGGCGTGACCGCGGTCGAGAGCGGCTACATCGGCGGCCACCTGCCCAACCCCAGCTACGAGCGCGTGTGCGACGGCGACACCGGTCACGCCGAGGCCGTGCGCATCACCTTCGACCCCGACGTGCTCCCCTACCGCGCGCTGCTCGAGGTCTTCTTCGGCACCCACGACCCCACCACCCGCGACCGCCAGGGCCACGACGTCGGCAGCCAGTACCGCTCGGCGGTGTTCGCCCACGACGCCGAGCAGGCCGACGCGGCGCGCGCGCTGATCGCCGAACTCGACCGCGAGGGCGTGTTCCCCGCGCCGATCGTCACCGAGGTGGTCGAGCTCGAGGGCCAGGGCCCCGCAGGCGTCTGGTACCCGGCCGAGGCCTACCACCAGGGGTACTACCGCGCCCACCCGCATCAGGGCTACTGCATGGCCGTCATCGCCCCCAAGCTCGGCAAGCTGCGTCAGCGCTTCGCCCACCGGCTGCGCGAGACGGCGTGACCGGAGGCGCCTCACGCCTGCGCGTCGGCCTCGACTTCGGCCTGACGACCACCGACGCGGTCGCGTGGCCGGGGCCCGCGGGGGCGCCGCTCGGCGAACCGCTCGGCCACGTCACGCTGCAGCGCCCCGGACCGGCGGACACGGCGGTCCTGGCCCGGGCGCTGCGTGAGCTCGGCGTCGAGGCCGGCCAGGTCGCGCGGCTGGCGGTCACCGGCGGCCGCTCCAGGAACCTGCCGGACACCTGGTCCGGCGTCCCGCTGGCCAAGGTGCCGGAGCCCGAGGCGATCGGCCGCGGCGGCCTCGCCCTGGCCGGCGTGCGCCGCGCCCTGGTCGTGTCGTGCGGCACCGGCACGGCCATGGTCATGGCCGATCGGGACCTGGGAACGTACCGGCACGTCAGCGGCACCGCGGTCGGCGGCGGCACCCTGGTGGGCCTCGGTCACGCGCTCCTCGGCGAGCGCGACGCCCAGGCGCTGGCCGACCTGGCCGCGGCCGGCGACGCCTCCGGCGTCGACACCACCCTCGGCGAGGTGCTCGGTGGCGGCGTCGGCGACCTGCCGCCGGAGGCCACCGCCGTCAACCTCGGCCGCCTCGCCGACCTGGCGGGGCCGCCGACCGCGGCGGACCTGGCGGCCGGCCTGGTCGCGATGATCGCGCAGGTGATCGCCCTGCTGGCGATCAACGCCGCCCGCGCCCACGACCTGGCGGACGTGGTCGCCACCGGCCGCCTGGCGCAGCTCGCGCCCGTGCGCGCCGTCTTCGACGCGGTGGCCGACCTCTACCACCGGCCACGCTTCGCGGTGCCCGAGGACGGCGCCCGCGCCACGGCCGTGGGGGCCGTGATGGCGGTCGACCGGCGCGGTTGAGGCGGGGCCCCCCGGGCACACGCGCCCCCGGGTGGGCGCGACGACCCGTGCGAACGGGGGCGCGGCAACGTAGACTCCCGTGATGGACGCATTCGCGGCCCGGACGGCGGCCGTCGACGAGATCGAGACGTGGGTCGATGGGCTGAGCGCCGGCGACGTGGTGTTGCACGCCCGCCGCGGCGCCCCCGGCGAGCGCCGCAGCCTCCGCTTCCGTGACCCCGTCGACGTCCTGACGCTGACACCGGACGGCGACGTCCGCGACCTGCTGCACGAGCTCGACGAAGCCCTCCGGGGCGGCCGCGCGGTCGCCGGCTACCTCGCCTACGAGGCCGGTGCGGACCTGGTCGGCCTGCCCGCGCCGCCGCCAGCCGCCGAGCCGCTGGCCTGGTTCGGCGTGTACGACGGCGTCGACGTCGTCGATCCCGGACCCGGCGGCGCCCCCCTGCGGGCGCCGCGCGAAGCGGCGGGCACCCTGGCGGACGTGCGCCTCGAGATCGACGCCGGCGCCTGGACCGAGCGGGTGGCGGCCGTCCGCGAGGCGTTGGCCGCGGGCGACAGCTACCAGGTCAACCTGACGACCGCCTTCCGCTGCCGCGTCGGCGACGTCCGCGAGGCGTACCGCGCGCTGTCCGCGGCGCAACCGGTCCCGTTCGGCGCGCTCATCGACGCCGGCGGGGTGCGGATCGCCTCCTGTTCCCCCGAGCTGTTCGTGAGGGCCGAACGCGACGGCGACCGGCTGCGGCTGACGACGCGGCCCATGAAGGGAACGGCGCCTCGCCGCGCCGACCCCGCCGCCGACGCCGCCGCGGCCGCCGCGCTGCGCGCCGACCCCAAGAGCCGCGCCGAGAACGTCATGATCGTCGACCTGCTGCGCCACGACCTCGGCCGCCTCGCGCGGCCCGGCAGCGTGCGCGTCGAGCGGCTGCTCGACGTCGAGCCCTACCGCAGCGTCTGGCAGATGACTTCAACGATCGTCGCCGACGCGCCTCCCGCGACGACGGTCGGCGAGATCCTGGGCGCGCTCTTCCCCTGCGGCTCCATCACCGGCGCGCCCAAGCGCCGCACCATGGAGCTGATCGCCGCGCTCGAGGACGCGCCCCGCGGCGTGTACACGGGGGCCATCGGCTTCGCGCTGCCGGCGGCCGGCGGCGGCCTCGGGACCTCTACCTGGAGCGTGGCCATCCGCACGCTGGTCGCGCGCGGCGCCGAGGGGCGTCTCGGCGTCGGCGGCGGCATCCTCATCGACTCCGACGCGGCGGCGGAGTACGACGAGCTGCGGACGAAGGGTCGCTTCCTGTCGGACCCGAAGCCGCCGCTGGCGCTGTTCGAGACGATGCGCTGGGAGGCCGGCGAAGTGCGCCGCTGGCCGCGGCACCGGGCACGGATGGCGGCCAGCGCGGCGGCCCTGGACCTGCCGTTCGACGCATCGGCCGCGGAGGCCGCCGTCGCCGAAGCCGTGGCGGTCGCCGTGGCGGACGCCGCGGCCGCCACCGGGATCGCGGGCGCCCGGCCGGGCGAGGCGGGCGGCGAGCCCGCGCACGCGCTGCGCGTCCGCCTCGAACTGCGCGAGGACGGGAGTCTGGCGGTGGGCGTGAGGCCGCTCGGCGAGGCCGGCCCCCGAACGCCGGCGCCGGCCGGTCCGCCGACACCCGGCGCCGCGGCGGACGCCGCCGACGCCCGGGCAGGCGGGCCGCTGCCGGTCGTCGTCTGGTCGGATGCGCCGATCGCCGCCGACGACCCCGCCCGCCGCCACAAGACGCTCGACCGCGCCCTCTACGACGAGGCGAGCGCCTGGGCGCGCAGCGCGGGCGTGGCGGACGTCCTCTTCCTCAACGACCACGGCCGCGTGGCCGAAGGCGCGATCTCCAACCTCTTCGTCCTCGGAGCCGACGGCCGCTGGCGCACGCCGCCGGTCGCCGACGGGGCGCTTCCGGGCGTGCTGCGCGCCGAGCTCATCGAACGCGGCGCGGCCGTCGAGGCGCCGCTGTGGCCCGCGGACCTGCGGGCGGGCAGCGTGGCGATCGGCAGCGCGCTGCGCGGCCTGCGGCGGGTGCGGATCGCGACGGCGCGCGTCTGGCGGCCCGGCGCCGCGGTCCCGCCCCCCCGACCGGCCGCCCCAGCCGCGGGAGGGAGACCATGACCGCCACGAGGCGACGCACCGACGCACGTGCGCGCCCGCGTCCCGGGCGGCGACGGCTCCTCACCGCCCTGCTCGCAGCGGCCCTGCTCGCCGGCTCGGTCATGGCGCAGGCGCCGGCGGCGCCCGTGGCCGGGGATGCGGCGGCGGCGCGCACGAGCGGGACGACCGAACCCGCCCAGCGGGGCCGCGTGGCGCTGATCCTGAGCGGTGGCGCCGCCCGCGGCGCCGCCCACGTCGGCGTGATCCGCACGCTGGTGGATGCCGGCGTGCCGATCGACTTCATCATCGGGACGTCGATGGGGTCGCTGATCGGCGGGCTGTACGCCGCCGGCTTCGACGCCCAGACCCTGGCCGACGTCGTGGAGGCGGTCGACCCGAGCGGCGCCGGGGAGCTCCTCATCCCGCCACGCGGCGGCTTCCTCGACGCGACGCCGCTGGCGATGGCGATCGACGCCCTCACCGAGGGCATGCCGCTGGCGTCGACGCCCGTCGCCTTCTACCCGATGGTCACCGACATCCTCTCGAACGAGCCCACCATCGCGCCGATGACCTCCCTGGGCACGGCGATCCAGGCGTCGACCGGCATCCCGGCGCTGTTCGCCCCGGTCGAGCACGAGGGGAAGTTCTACTACGACGGCGCCATCTGGCTCCCGATCCCGGTGGCGCTGGCGCGCGAACTCGGCGCCGACTACGTCATCACGTCCACCGCCGACCGCGACGTCCCCTACGCCCCCGGCGACGTGCAGGCGAACTTCTCGCGCCTCTACGTCAGCCTCCTGCGGGCGGTCACCGCCGAGAGCAAGCTCGGCAGCGACGTCACGCTCGACCCGCAGTTGCTGAACGACTCCTACATGGACTTCGGCCGCTCCGCCGACTTCGTGCGCGCCGGCGAGCGGGTCGCGCTGGCGGAGCTGCCCCGGATCCTCGCCGACCTCGACGCCCTCGGCATCGCGCTGCGCACGGATGCCGATCCGAACGCCGGCAACCCGCTCAACACGGGTTGGCGCGAACGGCTGGCCGGCGCCCGCCGGGCCGCCGCGGTCCGCGAGCGCCCCTGGAACCTCGACTTCGACCTCGCGTTCTCCCCCGCCGCGTCCGAGCGGGTGACGCCCGCGCCGGCGCCGATCGGCAGCCGCCTGCGCTTCGGCGTCGACCTGCGCGACGGCTTCCTCGGCCGCGGGACGCTGGGGGCGAGCTACGCGCGCAGCGTGACCGGCGGCGACGACGCCCTGGTGCTGCGCGCCGGCTACCGGCTGGACGCCGATTGGGCGGTCGCCGGGCGCGTCGACGTCGGGCTCGGCGACGGCGCGTGGACGGCGCGCACGGGGGTGACCTGGTCGCCGGTGCCCGCGCTCGACCTCGGCCTGGCGTGGCGCCTCCCCGAGGCGATCGTGGAGGTGGACGCGGCCTGGTCGACGACGGGCGTGGCCCTCGAGGCCCAGGTCGCGCACGCCCCAGCGGACGGTTGGTGGCGCGCGCACCTCGACGCTCGCGGCGCCGCCGCGCCCGCCGATCCGGCTGCGGCGGCCTGGACGATCCGGGGGCGCGCCCTCGTGGGCGGCGCGAGCCCGACGACCCCGGTGGCGGAGCGCTTCTCGGTCGGCCCCGCCGTCGGCCTGCGGGGCACGCCGCCCGATGCCTGGGTGACGCCGGCCGTCGGGCTCGTCTCACTCGAGGTCGCGCGCACGCTGAGCGACACCCTGCAGGTGCTGGACGCCGCGCTGCTGACGCCGTCGGCCTGGGCCTTCGTCGACGCGGCGCTCTTCGACGACGGCGGCGCGGCCCGCGGCGCCTGGTCGCTGGGCGTCGGCGCCGGCGTCGAGGGGGCGCTCTTCGGGATCGTGCCGCTGGGCGTCGGGTTCGACCTCGGCTACGGCGTCGGCAGCCGGACGTGGGTCCTCGGCTGGCGCCTGGGCACGGACGTGCCCGTCGCCTGGCGCTGGTAGCCGGCGGGGCCGTCCAGCGGCAACGCCGGGGCGGCGGCCAGGCGCCGGTCCGCAGGCACGCCCGCCCGCCGCCAGCGACGCGGCTCCGAGCGACCCGGCCCACGAGCGCGGGGCGCGCCGTGTGGCGCGCCCCGCATCGCTGATCGTGTCGGACCGCCGCCGCGGCCCGGGTCGAGGACTCAGCGGCTCTTGGTCACCTTGTGCAGGTCCATGTAGGTGGCGGAGGAGTACGGGTGCACGCCCCAGCCCTCGATCCAGTCCTGCACCAGGCCGATCTCCTCGCTGTTGTTGAAGAACGCGAAGGGGACGTCGGCCATGAGCAGGTTCTGCACCTGCTGGTAGTTGGCGATCGACTCGGGCGAGCCCGGTTCGAGCGTGCGGCCGCGGTCGAGCAGCTCGTCGACGGCCGGGTTGCTGTAGCCGGTGTAGTTGTTCGACGCCTCGGTGCGGAACAGGCCGTAGGTGGCGTAGTCGGGGTCGACGTTGCCGGCCCAGCCGAGGATGAACAGGTCGAAGTCGCGGTCCTCGCCGAGGATGCGGTCGATGAACGCGCCGAACTCCTCGCCGGTGAACTCGATCTGGATGCCCACCTGGGCGGCCTCGAACTGCAGGATCTCGGCGATCTGCATGCGCACCGCGTTGTTGCTGTTCGTGTGCAGTCGCAGGCTGAAGCCGTCGGCATAACCGGCCTCGGCGAGCAGCTCGCGGGCGCGCTCGGGGTCGTAGGGGTAGGCGGGGACGTCCGAGCTGAAGTAGATCGAGTCCTGCGAGATCGGGCCGACGCTCACGGTGCCGATGCCGTTGTAGACGCGCTGGACGATCGCCTCGGAGGGGAGCAGGTGGTAGAAGGCCTGGCGCACGCGGGCGTCCGCGAGCTCGGGCAGGCGCGTGTTGAAGCCGAGGTAGGTCCAGCCGAGGCCCGTGATGCGGGTCACCCAGTCGGTCTCGGCCTCGAGCCGGTTGACCTCGAGCGGGACGACCTGGCCGTGGTAGAGGTCGACCTCGCCGGCCTCGAACGCCAGCAGGCGGGCGGCGTCCTCGGGGATCGTGCGGATGACGACCTCGTCGACGTTGCCGCGCTCGGGATCCCAGTAGTCCTCGAAGCGGCTGACGACGAGGCGATCGTCGCGGACCCACTCGACGAACTGGAAGGGGCCGGTGCCGCTGGGTTCGTTCGGGAAGCTCTCGAGGTCACCGATGTCGGCCGGCACGATCGGCATCCGCGCCAGGGCGTTGAGCGCCCACACGTTGACCGGGTCGAGGTGCACGATCGCGGTGTAGGGGTCGGGCGTCTCGACGCGGGCGAGGCTGTTCCACAGCTGGCGGTTCAGGACGGGGTTGTCGGGGTTCGTCATCCAGTCGACCGTGTACTTCACGTCGGCGGAGGTGAACTCGGTGCCGTGGTGGAACTTCACGCCCTCGCGCAGCTTGAAGGTGATGGCGCTGCCGTCCTCGCTGAACGACCACTCGGTGGCCAGGCGCGGGCGGTACGAGAGGTCGTTCTCCCACACGAGCAGGGTCTCGAACATCGTGTAGATCCGCTGGAACGACGGCACGTCGTTGACGCGGCGCGGGTCGAGCCCGGACGCCTCCGCGGTGCCGCCGACGATGAGGCGCGTCTGCGCCAGCGTCGTGCCGGCGAACAGCAGCGCGAGCGTGGCGAGGGCCACGAGGACGAATCGGATACGCATGCAGGTACCTCCGAGGGCTGGGGTTCGCCGCGCGTGCGCGCGGCGGCCGTTGGGACGGACCGATGCCGTGCGCAGGGCGCGCGCGGCATCGATGGCGACGATTGTAGAACGAAGCTGCCCCCGCCATGGCGGCGGGGGCAGCAGACGCGTCATCGTTCGTTCATGCATGTCGGTGGCCGGCCTGCCGGCCACCGGTTCGGGATCAGGCCTCCGGCGACTGGATGGCCGCCTGCGCGGCCGCGAGCCGCGCCACCGGGACGCGGAAGGGGCTGCAGCTGACGTAGTCGAGGCCGATGTCGTGGCACAGGGCGATCGACTTGGGGTCGCCGCCGTGCTCGCCGCAGATGCCCACGTGCAGGTCGGGCCGGGTCCTGCGCCCGTGCTCGACCGCGTGGCGCACGAGCTGGCCGACGCCATCGGGATCCAGGTGCTGGAAGGGGTTGGAGGCGATCACGCCCTCCTCGACGTACTGCATGAGGAACTTGCCCTCGGCGTCGTCGCGGCTGATGCCGTAGGTCGTCTGGGTGAGGTCGTTGGTGCCGAAGCTGAAGAACTCGGCGGTCTCGGCCAGCGTGCCGGCGGTG
>JAABRV010000198.1 GCA_011390735.1 Trueperaceae bacterium
GACGATCAGGTTGTCGGCGTCGTGCGAGACCTCGCCCGGGAAGCGACCGTAGGCGGAGTCGTACTTGAGCAGGTGCGCCAGCGTGGCGTTGTCGGTCAGGTCGTTGACAAGGGCGATCTCCATGCCGCGCTCGTGCGCGATGCGGAAGATCTGACGGCCGATGCGGCCGAACCCGTTGATGCCGATCTTCATGTGGGTCCTCCAGCGAGGGGTGGAAAGGGGGGTGGGCCTGGCGCCGGGCCCGTTGGCCGCGGCGGGGCCGCGTCGGGCGAAGCCGACGAGGACCTCGGGAATTGTACCGCGGTTGCGGCGGGGCGCCCGTCCTGGGTCACCCAGCCGCTCCTGGCCGCGTCAGCCGGCGCGGCGCAACGCGATCGTCAGGGTGCCCGCGCCGAGCTCGGTCTCCAGGACGAAGGACGCCTCCGAGAGCGCGGCGAACCCGAGCGAGGTCGCGAGCACCTCCTGCGCCAGCGTCGCGGCGTGCTCCTCCAGCGCGGCGCGCGCCTCGGGGTCGGCCGCCACGAGGCCGAGCTCGATGCGGTCGGAGACCTCGAGGCCGGCCTGCTTGCGGGCGTCCTGCACCAGCCGGACCGCGTCGCGCATCAGGCCCTCGCGCACGAGCGCGGGCGTGAGCTCGGTGCGCAGCGCGGCGAGGGCGCCGCGGTCCTCGACCGCGGCGTAGCCCTCGGGGCTGCGGGCGTCGAGCAGCAGCTCGTCTGGCGCGAAGGTCACGGTCTCGCCCTCGACCTCGAGGTCGAACGGACGGCCCTCGGCGACGGCGCGTGCGATCGCCTGACCGTCGGCGGCCGCCAGCGCGGCGCGCACGGCCGGGACGCGCTTGCCCAGGCGTCTGCCCACCTTCGGGAGGTGTGGCCGCACGTCGTAGGCGACGAACGGGTCGGTGGGGTCGAGGTAGCGGACGGACTTGACGTTGAGCTCGTCGCGTAGCGCGTCCTCGAGGCGCCTCAGGCCGGCGAGCTCGGCCTCGGAGCGCACGCGCACCAGCACCTCGGGGAGCGGCTGCCGGGTCTTGTGTCCGGACGCGGCACGGGCGGCGCGTCCGAGCTCGACCACGCGCTGCAGCGTCGCCATGTCGCGCAGCAGCTCGTCGTCGACCGTGGCCTCGGGTTCGGGCCAGTCGCTCAGGTGCACCGACACCGGCGCCTCGGGGTCGCGGCGGGCGACGAGGTTGCGGTAGAGCGCCTCCGAGACGAACGGCGCCAACGGCGCCATCAGCTTGGTCAGGGTCACGAGGGCCTCGTGCAGGGTGGCGTAGGCGGACAGGGCGTCGGCGGCGCCGTCGCCGCGCCAGAAGCGCCGACGGTTGCGGCGCACGTACCAGTTGGAGAGCTCGTCGACGATCGCGTCGCGCAGGCGGCGGCCGGCGCTGGTCGCGTCGAAGTCCTCGAGGTCGGCCGTCACCTCGGCGATCAGCCGCTGCAGCCGCGCGTGCAGCCACCGGTCCATCAGCGGTCGCTCGGCGACGGGGGGCGCGGAGGCGAGGTCGGGGCGGTCGAGGTTCGCGTACAGCACGAAGAACGCGTACGTGTTCCACAGCGTCATGAACACGTCGCGCAGCGTCTCCTCGACCAGCGCCTGGGAGAAGCGCTTGGTCGCCTCCGGCGGGCTCGACGCGAAGAGGTACCAGCGCAGCGCGTCCGCGCCCTGGTGGTCGAGCACCGACCACGGGTCGACGACGTTGCCCTTGGACTTCGACATCTTCTCGCCGTTCTCGTCGACGATGTGGCCCAGCACGATGACGTTCTTGAACGAGCTGGTGGCGCCGGCGAGGTGGTGCAGCGGGCCCGCGGGCCGGTCGCCGTTGCCGGGGTCGGTCAGCAGCGTCGCCAGAGCGTGCAGGCTGTAGAACCAGCCGCGGGTCTGGTCGATCGCCTCGCAGATGTAGTCGGCGGGGAAGTGGTCGGCCAGCGCCTGCGCGGCGCCGGGCGGCGAGCCCTCGCCGATGTAGTGCCACTGGGCGTAGGGCATCGCGCCGGACTCGAACCACACGTCGACCGTGTACGGCACCCGCCGGAAGGTCTTGCCGCCGCGCTCGAAGGTGAGCTCGTCGACCGCCGGGCGGTGCAGGTCGAGGCCCGTGAGGTCGCGGCCGACGAGCTCGGCGAGCTCGGCGACGCTGCCGACCACGACCGTCTCGCCGTCCTCGGCGCGCCACACCGGCATCGGCGTGCCCCAGTAGCGCTCGCGCGACAGCGCCCAGTCGACGTTGTTCTCGAGCCACTTGCCGAAGCGCCCGGTGCGGATGTGGTCGGGGTGCCAGCCGATGCGATCGTTGAGCTCGAGCAGCCGGTCCTTGAGCAGGCTGGTGCGGATGTACCAGCTCTTCTTGGCGACGTTGAGGAGCGGCTGGTCGTCGCGCCAGTTGAAGGGGTAGGCGTGGCGGATCGTGCCGTGATCGAACATGTGGCCGGCCGCCTCCAGGTCGCGGGTGATCGCCGCGTCCGCGTCCTTGAACCAGTGGCCGGCGTAGGGGCCGGGCGCGCCCTCGGGGGCGTCCAGCGGCGCGACCTCGGGCAGGACCTTGCCGGCGAGGTCGACCGACCAGCGCGTCGGCAGCCCGTGCCGCCGGCCGACCTCGAGGTCGCCGTAGGCGGGGGCGAGGTGCACGATGCCGGTGCCGTCGTCGAGGGTGACGAAGTCGTCGGCCACGACGCGCCAGCCGACCGCGTCCTCGGGATCGGCGTCGTCCGGGCGCCCGCGCAGGATCGGATGGTAGCGCGCGCCGACGAGCTCGCCACCCGCGACCCGCTTCAGGACCTCGTGGGCGGCACCCTCGAACACGGCGGCGACCCGCGATTCGGCGATCAGGTAGAGCTTGCGCTTCTCTTCGCGGGCGGCGCGCTTGCTGACCGGCCCCTCGACCAGGGCATAGGTCGCCTCGGGGTGCACGGCGAGGCCGGTGTTCGCGGCCAGCGTCCAGGGCGTCGTCGTCCACGCGAGGAAGGCGACGTCGCGCGTCTCGTCCGCGGCGATCACGCCGCGGGTCAGCAGGTCGCCGTGCACGGCTGGGAAGGCGGGGTAGACGCTGGGATCGGGCACGTCCTCGCGGTAGCCGAGCGCCACCTCGTGCGACGCCAGCGTGGTGTTCGACGATGGCGAGTGCCAGGTGGTCTTGTAGTCCTCCACCAGCAGCCCCCGCTGCCACAGCTCCTTCATGATCCACCAGCACGACTCGACGTAGCCCGGGTCGTAGGTGACGTAGGCGTTCTCCAGGTCGACCCAGAAGCCGATGCGCTCGGTCATCTCGTTCCAGTCCTGGATGTTCTCGAACACGTACTCGCGGCACAGGGCGTTGAAGCGGGCGATGCCGTAGTCCTCGACCTGCTGCTTGTTGGTGAACCCCAGCCGCTGCTCGATGGCGATCTCGACCGGCAGGCCGTGCGTGTCCCAGCCACCCTTGCGGTTGACGCGGTGGCCCTGCATCGTCTTGAAGCGCGGGAACAGGTCCTTGAACACCCGGCTGATGACGTGGTGCACGCCGGGCTTGCCGTTGGCGGTCGGGGGCCCCTCGTAGAACACCCACGGGCCGCGGGGGGCGGGCTTCTCGAGCGATCGGCGGAACACCTCGGCGTCGCGCCAGAACGCCATCACCTCGCGCTCGAGGTCGGGGAAGCGCACGTCGGTGGACACGGGTTCGAAGGGCGTCGTGGCGGTGGTCGGATCGGGCACGGTGGTCTCCTCGGTCGCTGTCCCGGCGCGGCCGCCGCGTGGAGCGGTCGACCCCGCGGCCCGCGGGCCGCGTCGCGGAGCGGGACACGACGAGGCGCCCCACGCACGCGCGTCGGGGCGCCTCGGGAGGGCGCGGTACCACCCGACTTCGGACCGCCCTCGCGGGCGGGCCCTCGGAGCCACCCCACCGGCGAGCGGGGGAGGGCCAGACGCGTGACGTGCGTCGGACGGCGTCGCCTACGTGCGGTTGATTGCGGCGTAGCCGCCATCACACGCTTTCGGAACGCTGGCTCGGGGA
>JAABRV010000199.1 GCA_011390735.1 Trueperaceae bacterium
CGGCGCTTCTTGTCGCGGCCCATGAAGCCGAGCAGCGCGTCGAGCGGCACGTCCGGCAGCGGCGCGTCGGCGGCCCAGCCGACGAGCGCGGCGGCGTCGGCACGCCAGTCGGCCCAGCCGCGCGCGCCGCCGAGCTCGGCGGCGAACGCCAGGCCGTAGGCGACGGCGGTGCCGTGGCGCATCGCGTGGCCGGTGGCGGCCTCGAGCGCATGCGCCAGCGTGTGCCCCAGGTTGAGGTGGGCGCGGACCCCGGCCTCGTGGGGATCGGCGGCGACGACCTCCGCCTTCACGCGGATGCCGTCGGCCACCAGGCGCGCCCAGGCCGCGGCGTCGAGGTCCTCGGGTAGGCCGAACGCGTCGGGCGGGCCGAAGGCCCCGCGCCACGGGGTGTCGCCGAGGAGCGCGTGCTTGTACAGCTCGACCGCGCCCTCGCGCAGGACGGCGGGCGGCAGGGTGGCGAGGGCCCGCACGTCGGCGACGACGACCCGGGGCTGCCAGAAGGCGCCCACGAGGTTCTTGCCCGCCGCCAGGTCGATGCCGGTCTTGCCGCCCACGGAGGCGTCGACCATCGCCAGCAGCGTGGTGGGGACCTGGACGAAGGGCACGCCGCGCAGCCAGCTGGCCGCGACGAAGCCGGCGAGATCGCCGACCACGCCGCCGCCGACCGCGCACACCCAGGTGTCGCGGTCGCACGCCGCGGCCGCGAGACGGGCGTGCAGGTCGGCCCAGGCAGCGACGGACTTCGAGCCCTCGCCCGCCGGGACGACGAGCGTGACGGCCTCGACGCCGACCGACGCCCAGGCGCCGGCGGCCCGGGCCGCATGGCCGGCGGCGGCCACGCGCTCGTCGCTGACGATCGCGACGCGCGAGGCGCGCCCGGCGCCCGCGTCGGCCAGGGCCGCGGGGAGGAGGTCGTCGTCGGCGCCCACCCACACGTCGTACGCCGGCTCGAGGGCGACGCGGACGCGCAGGGGTGCCGTCGCGCGGCTCACCCGTGCGCCTCGTGCCACGCGTACAGCTTCTCGACGATCTCCTCGACGACCTCGGTCGACTCGCGGCCGTCGGACTGCACCTTGATGCTGGCCACGTCGTCGTAGGCGGGCCGGCGCTGCTCCATGAGGGAGCGGATGCGCCCCAGCGGGTCGCCGGTCTCGATCAGCGGTCGCTTGTGGCGCCGCGTCCGTCGGTAGACGGTCTCGGGGGAGGCCTCGAGCACGACCACGGGTCCGCGCGAGCGCAGCAGGCGGCGGTTCTCCTCGCGCACGACCGTGCCGCCGCCGGTCGACACGACGACCTCGTCGAGCCGCAGGACGCGGCGCACGATCTCGGTCTCGTAGTCGCGGAAGGTCGACTCGCCGTAGAGCTCGAAGATCTCGCTGATGCGCATGCAGGCGACGCGCTCGATCACGCGGTCGGTGTCGATGAAGGTCAGCTGCAGCCGGCGCGAGAGCTCCCAGCCGATGCGGCTCTTGCCGGTGCCCATGAAGCCGGCCATGGCCACCCAGGTGACCGGCCGGTCGGCGAGGTGGCGGCGCACGGGCTCAGTACGCGGCCACGTAGGCGCGGTGGGCGGCGACGCGCTCGCGCAGTTCGCGCACCGTGTCGGCGCCGAACTTCTCGAGCAGGGCGTCCGCGAGCACCAGCGCGGCCATCGCCAGGACGACGATCGAGGCGGCGGGCACGGCGGTGGTGTCGGAGCGCTCGCGGGCGGCGTCGGCGGGCTCGTGGGTGACGACGTCGACGGTCGGCAGCGGGCGCATGAGGGTGGCGATCGGCTTCATCGCCGCCCGCACCACGAGCTCCTCGCCGTTGCTGATGCCGGCCTCCAGGCCCCCGGCACGGTTGCTGGGCCGGTGGTAGCCGCTCCCGTCGTCGTGGAAGACCGGGTCGTGAACCTCGCTGCCGGGGACGGTGGCGTTGCGCCAGCCGTCGCCGATCTCGACGCCCTTGATCGCCTGGATGGACATGGCGGCCTGCGCCAGACGCCCGTCGAGCTTGCGGTCCCACTGGGTGTGGCTGCCGAGGCCGACCGGCACGCCCCGGAAGCGCGCCTCGACGACGCCGCCGAGGGTGTCGCCGTCGCGCTTCGCCTGGTCGACGCGCGCGCGGATGGCGTCCTCGGCGGCGGTGTCGAAGGTGCGGAAGGGGGAGTCGTCGAGCGCGCCGAGGCGGTCCCAGTCCATGCCGCCGTCGCAGGGGATGCCGGCCATGTGCACCACGCGGGCGCTGCCCTCGACGCCGGCCTCGGCCAGGACCCGCAGGGCGACGGCGCCGGCGGCGACCCTGGACGCCGTCTCGCGGGCCGAGGCGCGCTCGAGGACGTCGCGCAGGTCCTTGTGGCCGTACTTGATGCCCCCGGCGAGGTCGACGTGGCCGGGGCGGGCCTTGGTCAGCGCGCGCTTGCGCGGCTCGCCGCCGGGCTCGGGGGACATGATCGTCTCCCAGTTGCGCCAGTCGCGGTTCTCGATCTGCAGCGAGAGCGGCGCGCCGGTCGTGCGGCCGGCGCGAACGCCGGCGAGGACCCGGGCGGTGTCGGTCTCGATCACCTGGCGGCGGCCGCGGCCGTAGCCGCCCTGCCGGCGCCTGAGCCACGGGTCGACGTGCTCCGCGGTCACCAGCGGCAGACCCGCGGGAACCCCGTCGAGCAGCACCGTCAGCGCCGGGCCGTGGCTCTCCCCGGCGGACAGGAACCTCAGCGTCTTCATCGCGCCAATCTAGCACGGCCCCGGGCTCGCGCCCGAACCGTGCTGGACGGGGAAGACGGCGACCGACGGCGGGGGGACGAAGCGGCGGCCACGAGAAGGCGCGCCCCCGGAGACCGGGGGCGCGCGCACCTTGGAGGACGGGTCGAGCGTGGGGCGTCAGTCGATGATGTTGGCGGTGATGATGAGCAGGAGGTCGATGTCGTCCTCCTCCGTCACCGTGTTGCCGAAGAGGTCACCGATCACGGGGATGCTGCCGATGATCGGCAGGCGCTGGCGGGTGATCGCCAGCGAGTTCTGCAGCAGGCCGCCCAGCAGCAGCGTCTGGCCCTGCTCGACGGTGACCGTGCTGGTGAGGTTGCGCGTGGAGAGGTTGAGGAACGTGGGGTCGTTGGTCGTCGAGAGGACGTCCTCGACCTTGGCCGACACCTCAAGGGTGATGCGCCCGTCCGCCGTGATGCGCGGGGTGACGTCGACCTGGACGCCGTAGGGGATCGTCCGCTCGATGTTCTCCTGCGCGCCCGGCAGCGTGATGAAGATCTGCCCACCGGACTGGATGGTCCCCTGGCCGTTGTTGAGGACGGTGATGTTGCTGTCGTCCACGCGGCGGCTGAGGCCCTGGGTCTCCAGCGCGTCGAGCACGGCCCGCACGTTGAGGCTGGAGATCACCTGCGTGGTGTCGAAGATGAAGTTGAGGCCGCCGGACAGGATGTTGGCCGTGAAGTTGCCGAAGCCGGCGTTCCAGTCGATGCCGAGATCGAGCGCGCTGCGCCGGGTGATCTCCTGGATCCGCACCTGGACGTTCACCTGCGGCTGCGGCTCGTCGAGCTCGGCGATCAGGGCGCCGAGGCGGGACTGGACGGCGGCGGTGCCGGTGACGATGAGGCTGTTCGTGCGGGCGTCCGCGACGACCGTGAAGGTGTCGATCAGCGTGCCGCCGTTCTCCTCCCCGTCCCCGCTGCCGGCGATGACGCCGGTGGCGCGCAGGGTCTCGGCCAGGCTGCCGGCGTCGGAGTTCGACAGGAAGTACGTGCGCTGCACGAGCGGCAGGACCTCGGCGGGCTGGTCGAACTCCGCGAGCGTGGCCGCGACGGCCTCGTGCTGCGCCTCGGTGGCGGTGACGACGACCGCCGCCGTGCCCGGGAGCCCCTCGACGGACGCCTCCGGGACGGCCAGCCGGAGCAGCCGAACGACCGTGTCGACGTCGTTGTTCACCCGGTAGAAGCGCTGCTCGCGAGGCTCGCCGGCCTCCACGGGCTCCGGCGCGGACGTGCGCAGGCG
>JAABRV010000200.1 GCA_011390735.1 Trueperaceae bacterium
ACAGGGCGCGCAGCGAGAGGCCGCGGGCCTCGCGCAGGTCGCGGACGCGGACGCCGACGGCGGGCGGTGCGGGCTGCTCGACGGTGGGGCTTCCCATCGCCTCAGCGTACCAGTTAGCAGGACGGCCGTACATGTTTGCAGTACAGTGGGGTGACGCGTGGCGGCCGGAGCGGCGCGATCGTCGGCCGCGTCCACGGCCCCCGACCCGCGCCAGGGAAGGAAGGCGCATGATGACCGGCACAGCGCGTGCTCTCCAGGGCAAACGGATCGGCGTGTTCGGCAAGGGCGGCGCGGGCAAGAGCACGGTCGTCGTCCTGCTGGCGCGGGCTCTACGGCGCCGAGGGTACGAGGTGTGCGTCGTGGACGCGGACTCCACCAATGCCGGCCTGCCGGCCGCGCTCGGCCTCGAGCGCGTGCCGGAACCGTTGATGCACCGCTTCGGGGGAACGGTGTTCACCGGCGGGGTCGTCAGTTGTCCCGTCGACGATCCCACGCCCCTGCCGTCTCCGCGCATCGATCTCGACGTCCTCGAGCCCGCCTACGTGAGCGACGATGGCGCGGGCCTGAGCCTGCTCTCCCTCGGCAAGATCACCGAGGACGGCCCGGGCGCCGGCTGCGACGGGCCGGTGGCGAAGATCGCGCGCGATCTCGAGGTCGAGAGGGACGGTCGCGACGTGCTCACGCTGCTCGACTTCAAGGCCGGCTTCGAGGACTGGGCCCGCGGCGTCATCACCACGCTCGACTGGGCGGTCGTGGTGGTCGATCCGACCACCGCGGCCGTCGACATGGCCGCCCACATGGACGACGTGGTGCGCAGGATCCGCGCCGGCGCCGGTCCGGCGACCCACCACCTCGACGATCCGCGGTTGGTCGAGATCGCCGACGGCCTCTACCGCGACGCGCGCGTGTGCGGCACCCTGTGCGTGCTCAACAACGTGCCGGACGCGGAGAGCGAGGCGTACCTGCGCGCGGCGCTGGCGCGCCACGCCATCACCCCCGTCGCCGCGATCCACGAGGACCGGGCGCTCGCCGCCGCCTGGATGCGCGGCGATTGCCTGGAAGCCGACGGCCGCGCCAAGGACGCCGCGGCGATCGTCGACGCCCTCGAGGCCGCCGAGGCCGTCGCGGCATAGGCGGCTCGCCGGCGGACGCTCCCAAGGGGGGTCGTCCGGCGGGGGACCCGGGCCACACGACCCGGTGGTGCCGACCTAGCATGAAGGGTCCGGCCGGCCGAGGGATGCCAGCCGAGAAGGGATCACCATGACCACCGGAGCGTCTTCCCGCCGTCTTCTCGCCTCTGCCTGCGCCGTGGTCGGTGCCGTCTTGGTCGTGGTCGCCGCGGCGTACGCGGGCGCCGCGCCCGAGCGCGCGCACGCCGACTTCGGGCGGCTGGTCTCGTCCCAGGGCGGGTCGATGACCCACTCCGCCACCTACCCGGACACCTACCGCCAGTTCGCGGCCCAGGCGCGCCTGGTGCAGAGCCTCCTCGTGGGCGGCACCGGCGTCGTCCTGGTCGCGATCGGTACCGCGGCGGCGCTGCGGAGCGAAGGCGCCTGAGCGCAGCGCCCGTCGGCGCCCATCCCGGCGCGCCGACGTCGAAGGGAGTCCGTGCATGGAAGCGAATCAGGCCCTGAAGATCGCGGCCGTCACCGACGATGGGCGGACGATCAGCGCCCACTTCGGCCGGGCGCGCGCCTACCTGGTGTGCACCGTCGAGGGCGGGCGCGTCGTGGCCGAGGAGCTGCGTGACAAGGCCGGTCACCACACCTTCGCCGCGAGCGGCGAGCACGGGCACGAGCACGGTCACGAGCACGATCACGATCACGGCCATGACCACGGCCATGACCACGGCGGACACGCCGGCGGGCACGGCACCGGGCCCGGGGCCGCCGCGCGGCACGCGACGATGACCGAGCCCGTCCTCGACTGCGCCGTGGTGCTGGCGCGCGGCATGGGCCGCGGTGCCTACCTGGCGCTGGAGCAGGCCGGTCTCGAGCCGTTCATCACGACCGAGGCGAGCATCGCGGACGCCGTGCGCGCGTACCTGGCCGGCGAACTGGTGAACCACACCGAGCGCCTGCACTGAACCGTGCCGCCGGGCGGGCAGCGGCCGCCCTCGGGTCGCGCCCCGTTCAGGTCGCGCTGGCCGCCAGGCGCCCGCGCCACGGGTGGCCGGCGGGTAGCGCGGCGCCGAGCCACGCGCGCGCGTCCGCGTCGAGCGAGGAGAGCGCCCGCGCGAGGTCGGCGTCGTCCTTCGGCCGCGGCGCGGAGCGGTCGCCCCCGCTGGCCTTGAACAGGAGCACGGCCTCGGGCGCCAGGATCGGCACGCCGACCCCCCCGACCGCCACCCGCCGGATGGCGCGGTCGAGCGGGAGCGTGACGCGCGGATCGCGCCGGTAGCGCCACGCGCCGGGCGCCCACGGCTCCGCGACGACGTCGATCCACGTCCCGCCCCAGCGGGCGTGCGCCTGGTGACCGCCGCTGGGGTGCGCCTCGCCCGGGCGACGCGGCGCGTACGTCGCGGGTTCGCCCGCGATCACCCAGGCGACCCGCGCGTCGCGCTCGGCCAGCGCGTCGAGGAGGGCCACGGCGTCGGCCGCGGCCACCGCGACGTCGACGTCCTCGTGGTGGCGCGAGGGCGCCCCGGCCGCCAGGTCCAGCGCCCAACCGCCGTGGACCGCCCAGCGGGCGGGCGCGTCGGCGAGGCCGCGGGCGAGGTCGACGACCGGCCCGAAGCCGGTGTGCGCGAGGGCCCGCTCGAGCGCCTCCGCCTCGAGCGCCGCGATGACGTCCCCCTTGGCGGCCTGGTAGGCGGCCCGCGCCGCGCGGTCGTCGAAGACGGCCTCCGCCTGGGCGAGGCCGGCGCGCTTCGCCCGCTCGTAGCGGGCGCGCGCCGCCGCCGACGCGCGCAGGTGATCGCGCAGCGCGACGTGGCGGTGCCATGG
Organism: Trueperaceae bacterium; assembly: GCA_011390735.1. Classification (GTDB taxonomy): domain Bacteria; phylum Deinococcota; class Deinococci; order Deinococcales; family Trueperaceae; genus JAABTL01. The sequence continues at coordinate 2,946 of JAABRV010000200.1, forward strand.
GTCGCCGCCGCGGCCGACGACATGCAGGTGGAGGTCGTGGTCTCCGCGGGCGGTGTAGCTGCGTCCCGGCAGGCCGTGCTCGCCCTGTTGGACGAAGCCGAGCGTCGCGAGGCGCGCGTCGGCGTCAGCGGGCGGCGGCCACGGGTGCACCCGCGCCAGCAGGTCGAGCGTCGGCTCGGCGAGCAGCCCCGGCACGGCGGTGGAGCCGACGTGCGCGACGTCGAGCAGGTGGCCGCCGTCGAGGGCGTCGCCCAGGGCCTGCTCGAGGCGATCGCACCAGCGCCTGCCGGCGTCCGCCCAGGCGGGTCCGACGCGGACGAGGCGGGGGCGGTCGGCGGGGCTCACCCGGGCACCCTGCGAGCCAGCGGGCTCGGGCAAGCGGTGCCGGAGGGGAGGCGGTCGCGCACGAGCGGATGGTAGCGCGCCGCCGCCGACCTACGGCGACTCGATCGCCCGCGCTGGCCGGCTCGCCTCGGCCCCCGCCCGGCGCCCCACGACCGCCACCCCGACGTACGCGACGGTCGTGAGCAGCGTGAAGCCACCGCCGATCGCCAGCGCCAGCCGCGGATCGGTGAGGGTGGCGAGCGGCCCCAGCACGCCGGAACCGATGGCGATGCCGAGGAAGAAGACCAGCGAGTTGATGCTCAGCAGGATCGAGCGGCGCTCGTTCGGGATGGCGTCGTTGAGCAGCGCGTCGTGCGGGACGTTCTGCGTCGCGATGGCGAAGTAGGCCAGCGCGAGGCCCACCGCGACGCCCAGCCCGCCCGCGTGCAGCGCCAGCAGCAGCATCGCGCCGCCCTTGATCAGGACGCTGACGCCGGCGAGCGCCGCCGGGCCCCCGGGGAAGCGGTCGCCGTGGCGCATGACCACCAGGCTGCCGAGCAGGCCCGCCGCCCCCAGGGTGAAGCCGAGGGCGCCGTAGACGACGCTGGTCTCGGGGTCGGAGCCGAAGGTGAGGCTGGCGATGGGCTGCCAGAACGTCTCGATGGCGATCATGGCGATGCCCATGGACGCACCGACGACGAGCAGGTAGG
>JAABRV010000201.1 GCA_011390735.1 Trueperaceae bacterium
GGGATGATCGGCACGACCAGCTTGCCCCATGTCTCATCGCGCAGCAGCTTGCGCAGCACGCTGACGCACACCATGGTCGTCGAGACCTCGCGCTCCTTGGTCCCCTCGAGGAACTCGTCGACGAACTCCGGCCCCGGCGCCTCGACCACGTCGGCGCTCACCACCCGTCGCGGCAGCCAGCCACCCAGGTCCTCGCGGCGCTCGCGAAGGTAGCGGACCTCGTCGCTGTCCTCCTCGGGCCGGTAGAAGGGGTACTTCACGATCTGCTCGTCGTCGATGGGGATCTTCAGGCGGTCGCGGTACGCCCGCATCTCGTCGATGTCGAGCTTCTTCTGCTGGTGAGTCGGGTTCCTGCCCTCCGCGGCCTCGCCCAGGGCGTAGCCCTTGACCGTGCGCGCCAGGATGACGGTGGGCGAACCGCGGTGCCGGGTGGCGCGGTGGTAGGCGGCGTAGACCTTGACCGGGTCGTGGCCGCCGCGGTTGAGCTGCGCCAGGTCGTCGTCGCTCCAGTCCTCGATCAGCTGCTGCAGCTCGGGGCTGTCGAAGAAGCGCTCGCGCAGCTCGCGCGCCCCGAAGGCCGCGTAGCGCTGCGACTCGCCGTCGATCAGGCGGTTGAAGCGGCGGGCGAGGATGCCCTCCGTGTCGCGCTCGAGCAGCTCGTCCCACTTGCTGCCCCAGGCGACCTTGATGACGTTCCAGCCGGCGCCGCGGAAGAGGCCCTCGAGCTCCTGGATGATCGAGCCGTTGCCGTACACCGGGCCGTCGAGGCGCTGCAGGTTGCAGTTGATCACCCAGATCAGCTGGTCGAGCCGCTCGCGCGCCGCGAACTTGATGGCGCCGAGCGTCTCGGGCTCGTCCGTCTCGCCGTCGCCCAGGAAGGCCCACACCTTACGGTCGCTCTCCGGCTTGAGGCCGCGCGCCACGAGGTAGCGGTCGAAGCGCGCCTGGTAGATCGACAGGATCGGCGCCAGGCCCATCGACACGGTGGGGAACTGCCAGTAGTCGGGCATGAGCCACGGGTGCGGGTACGACGCGAGGCCCGGGTCGTCCTGCAGCTCGCGACGGAAGTTCCGCAGGCGCTCGACGTCGAAGCGGCGCTCGACGTACGAGCGGGCGTAGATGCCGGGGCTGGCGTGGCCCTGGTAGTAGACGCTGTCGGCATCGATGCCCGCGTCGGGCCCGCGGAAGAAGTGGTGGAAGCCGACCTCGTAGAGCGTCGCGGCGGAGGCGTAGGTGCTGATGTGCCCGCCGATGCCGTCGGACTCCTTGTTGGCGCGCACGACCATCGCCATCGCGTTCCAGCGGATGAGGGCGCGGATGCGCTTCTCGAGCGCGAGGTCGCCGGGGTACTCGGGCTGCTCGTGCGCGGGGATCGTGTTGATGTACGGCGTCGTCGACGAGAACGGGGTGCGCACGCCGTGGCGGTGGGCGTGCTGCTCCAGCAGGTCGATCAGCTCGGTGACCCGCTCGGGGCCGCCGGAGTCGAGCACGTAGTCGAGCGAATCGAGCCATTCGCGCGTCTCGACGCTGTGCAGCTCGGCGAGCTCCTCGGGGGATAGACGATCTCGTTCGCTACCGCGGCGGGGTTCGCCGTTCTGCGCGTCGTGGGCGTCTGCCACAGGTCCGTTCCTCTCTCGCCGGCGCCCGTGGGGGCTCGCGCTGGAAGCCACGGTTCGCCGGCCCACCTGGCCGTTCGTCGGCGCGACGCGTGTCGACGCCTGGGTCGGCACGGTCCGCGAGGGCCCCACATGGTACATCGCGCGCGCCCGCCGTCTGGGTCCGAGTGGCGACAGAGGCGGGATCCGACGGCGGTCGGGGTGCGCCAGGAACGGCGCCGCGCGCCGACCGTGTTCGTAAACGTTTGCGATATCACCGAGCATGGTGACGAGCAAGGCGGATTAGCGTCCAGAACGCCTCTGCTGTCGTTCATCTTGACAACCCGGCGGCCATGTCCTAATCTTCATGGCATCGAGTTCGTAACCGTTTACGACGCGTGAGGGAGGGTGCATGGCGCCACGATCACGGACCCAGCAGGCGGGGGCGGCGAAAGCCGACACGAGCCGGTCGCGGGGCCGCGCAACGATCCGCGACGTGGCGGAAGCCGCCGGCGTGTCGATCGGCACGGTGAGCCGCGCCCTCAACGCCCGCTCCGGCGTCCACGCCGTCACCCGCCAGCGGGTGATGGACGCCGCGATGGCCCTCGCCTACGACCCGGACCGCGCGGCCCGCGAACTCTCCAACCGGCGGGCCGTCTCCGTCGGGCTGTCGATGGCCCACGGCTACCGCCGCCTGACCCCCTTCTTCGCGCTCTTCCTCGAGCAACTCAGCGCGCACCTCGCCGTGTCGGGTCTGCGGGTCGACGACGTACCCACCGGCGGCGACGGGCTCCCGGCCGGCGACGCCGACGCGTTCGTCCTCCTGGGCGCCCACCCCGACGACCCCCGCATCGGCCACCTGTCGGCGGCGCAGCGACCCTTCGTCCTGGTCGGCCGCCATCCGGGCGTGCGCTGCGTGGCGGCCGACGACGAGGCCGGCGGGCGACTCGCCGCCGAGCACCTCCTGCGGCTGGGCCACCGCGACGTCGTCCTCGTCACCGGCCAGCCCCACGCCCAGGCGATGGCCGACCGCGCCCGCGGCTTCATGACGGCCCTCGCGGACGCCGGCTCGGCGGCGCCGACGCGGCTGGTGGCCGACGACGGCTCCCCGCTGGGTGCGTACCGCGCGCTCCGCGCGCACCTGGAGGCCGGCGCCCGCCCCACCGCGGTCTTCGCCGCCAGCGACGAGATGGCCACCGGCTGCATCACGGCCGCCGGCGACCTGGGCCTGCGGGTGCCCGCGGACGTCTCCGTGGTCGGCTTCGACGACCTGCCCGAGATCGGCGTGGGTCTCACCACCGTGCGCCAGGACTTCGAGGCGCTCGCCCGCGAGACCGTCGCCCTGTTGCACGAGGCGCTGCGCGGCGAGGAAGCCCGCAGCGTGCGCCTCCCCGTGACGCTGATCAGCCGCGGCACGACGGCCGAGAGGAGGTGACGGACGCAGACCGACACCGCCCGCCGGCACCCACACCCCCCTCACGACCACGGGAGTCCACATGCGACGCATCCTCGCCATCGTTCTCGCCACCGCCCTCATCGGCGGGGCATTCGCACAACAGATCCGGATCATGGGCTACGGCGGCCAAGACCCCGCCATCCTCGTCCGCCTCCTCGACGAGGTCATCGGCGCCGAGCTCGCCGCCGAGGGCATCACGCTGACCTACGAGCCCCTCGAGGGCGACTACAACGCCGCCCTGTTCAACGCCCTCTCCGCCGGCACCGCCGCCGACATCTTCTACATCCCGGTCGAAACCGCGCCCGGCATCATCGCGACGGGCAAGGTGCTCGCCCTCGACGGCCTGTTCGACACCGCGCCGTTCATCGACAGCCTCGTCGAGGCCTACACCGTCGATGGCAGCGTCTACGGGATCGCCAAGGACTTCAACACCCTGGCCATCCACTACAACACCGACCTCTTCGACGAGGCCGGCGTCGACTACCCCGACGCGAGCGACACCTGGACCACCTTCGCCGACAAGCTGCGCGCGGTCGCGGCGCTCGACGCCGAGGTCTACGGCAGCTGCTTCCCGGCCGGCTTCGACCGCTTCGGCGCCTTCGCCTTCGCCACCGGCTGGCAGCCCTTCGACGCCGACGGCCACACCGACCTGCTCGACCCGGCGTTCGTCGAGGCCGTGACCTGGTACACCGACCTCGTGCGCGAGGGCGTCGCCATCCAGCCCTCCGACATCGGCCAGGGCTGGACGGGCGGCTGCTTCGCGACGGACGACGTGGCGATCGCCATCGAGGGCGCCTGGATGCTCGGGTTCCTGCGCAACGAGGCCCCCAACCTGCAGTACGGCACCACCTTCATGCCGATCGGCCCCTCGGGGGAGCGTGGCAACTTCCTCTACACGGTCGCTTACGGCATCAACGCCGACTCACC
>JAABRV010000202.1 GCA_011390735.1 Trueperaceae bacterium
GCCGAGACGCTGTACTTCGTCTTGAGGTAGTTGCGGAAGCCGTCGGCGACGGGCTCGAGGGGCTCGAACGCCTCGGCGTCGGTCTGCTCCTGCGAGGCGTCGGTGCGGCCGGGCGTGAACGGCACCGTGACGTCGAAGCCGGCGTCCCGGGCGGCCTTCTCGATCGCGGCGTCGCCGGCCAGCACGATGAGGTCGGCGAGCGAGACGCGCTTGCCGTCGGACCGGGCCGCCTCGAAGTCGCGCTGGATGCCCTCGAGCACGCCCAGCACCTTGGCGATCCGCTCGGGGTCGTTGCCGGCCCAGTCCTTCTGGGGCGCGAGCCGGATGCGCGCGCCGTTGGCGCCGCCGCGCTTGTCGGAGCCGCGGAAGGTGGACGCGGACGCCCAGGCGGTGAACACCAGGTCGGCGACGGGGAGGCCGGCGTCGAGGATCTTCGCCTTGAGGGCCTCGGCGTCGTCGGTGTCGATCAGCGGGTGATCCACGGCGGGCACCGGGTCCTGCCAGATCAGCTCCTCGGCCGGCACCTCGGGCCCGAGGTAGCGGGCGCGCGGGCCCATGTCGCGGTGGGTGAGCTTGAACCAGGCGCGCGCGAAGGCGTCGGCGAACTCCTCGGGGTGCTGGTGGAAGCGCCGCGAGATCTTCTCGTAGATCGGGTCCATGCGCATCGCCATGTCGGCGGTGGACATCATCGGGGCGTGCCGCTTCGTGGGGTCGTGCGCGTCGGGGACCAGCGTGGCGGCCGCCGGGTCGGTGGGGCGCCACTGCCAGGCGCCGGCCGGGCTCTTGTGGACCTCCCACTCGAAGCCGAAGAGCATGTCGAAGTAGCCCATGTCCCACTTGGTGGGGTTGGGCGTCCAGGCGCCCTCGAGCCCGCTGGTGATCGTGTCGCCGCCCTTGCCGCTGCCGTAGTCGGACGTCCAGCCGAGGCCCATCTCGTGCAGCGGGGCGCCCTCGGGCTCGGGGCCGACGTGCGCGGCGCTGGCGGCGCCGTGGGTCTTGCCGAAGGTGTGGCCGCCGGCGGTGAGCGCGACGGTCTCCTCGTCGTTCATGGCCATGCGCGCGAAGGTCTCGCGGATGTCCTTGGCCGAGGCGAGCGGGTCGGGCTTGCCGTTGGGGCCCTCGGGGTTGACGTAGATCAGGCCCATCTGCACCGCGGCGAGGGGGTCCTCCAGCTCGCGATCGCCCTCGTAGCGGGCGTCGCCCAGCCACTCGGCCTCCTTGCCCCAGTAGACGTCCTTCTCGGGCTCCCACACGTCGGTGCGGCCGCCGCCGAAGCCGAAGGTCTTGAAGCCCATCGACTCGAGCGCGACGTTTCCGGTGAGGACCATCAGGTCGGCCCACGAGATCGCCTTGCCGTACTTGCGCTTGATGGGCCACAGCAGGCGGCGCGCCTTGTCGAGGTTGGCGTTGTCCGGCCAGCTGTTGAGGGGCGCGAAGCGCTGCGAGCCGGTCGACGCGCCGCCGCGGCCGTCGCCGGTGCGGTAGGTGCCGGCGCTGTGCCACGCCATGCGGATGAAGAGCCCGCCGTAGTGCCCGTAGTCCGCCGGCCACCACGCCTGCGAGTCGGTCATGAGCGCGTGCAGGTCAGCCTTGACCGCGGCCAGGTCGAGCTGCGAGAACGCTTCGGCGTAGTCGAAGTCCGGGTCCATCGGATCCGACAGGCTCGAGTGCTGCCGGAGGATGTCGAGGTTCAGCTGGTTCGGCCACCAGTCGCGGTTCGATCGGGTCCCGGCGGTGGTGCTGCCATGCACCGGGCACTTGCTGGCGTCGCTCACGGTTGCTCCAATCGTCCCCCGCTCGCCTGCACGAGCTTCGCCTGCCGAACGGAGGGGTGGGTGGGAGGCGCCGGCGCGGCCGGTCGCCTCGGGCGCACCCAGGATACGGGGTGGCGGCGCGGGGGTGGGTGAGCTCGGGGGCGCATGGGCCGCGGAGACGTCTGCGCAGCGCGTCGACGATGACGTCGAGGTCCGCGAACGTCGACGGATGCGTGCCGATCGCCACCCGCAGGCAGCAGCGGCCGCGCTCAACGCGCGAACACGTACGCCGCACCCTCGTTCGCGATCGCCCCGTCGACCCGCGGAGCGCCCACCACGGCGTGGGCGCCGTCGAGGGCGACGGCGTGGCCGAAGATGTCGTCGAACGAGGGATCGGGGGCCGCGAAGCTCGCCAACGCCGGCCATGTCCCGCCGGCCCGCTCGAACACGTGCGCCGCGCCGATCCCGACGCCATCGATCTTGGCCTGCGGTTCGCCGATCGCCGCGAAGGTGCCCCGGATCGCGACCGCGCTGCCGAAGACGTGGTCCGCCCCGGGGCTCGGAGACACGAGCCTCGCGGATGGATGCCAGACCGCGCCGCTCCTCGCGAAGACGTAGACCGCGCCCTCGTTGCCGATCGTGGTGTCGACGAGCGGTGCCCCGACGAGCAGCACGTCGCCGTCGAGCGCCACCGCCTCTCCCAGGGCGTCGCCGTCGGCGGCGTCGTCCGCCACGAGCCGGGCGGCCTGCGGCCACGCCCCGGCCTCGACCTCGAAGACGTAGACGGCCCCCCGGTTCGGACCGTCGCCCCCGTTCGGCGCTCCGACGGCGGCGGTCCCGCCGTCCAGGGCGACGGCCCAGCCGAAGGCGTCGCTCTCGCCCGCGTCCTCGGCCACGAGCTTCGCAGCTTGGGTCCAGGTGGCGCCGGTGCGCCCGAACACGTAGGCCGCGCCTTCCTGGCTCGACACCGGGCTCGCGTAGGGCGCCCCGGCGATCGCCAGGTCGCCGTCGAGGGCGACCGCGTGGCCGAGCTGGTCGCCCGGAGCGGCGTCGTCCGCGACGAGTTTGGCGACCTGCGTCCAACCCCCGGCCGTTCGCCGGAAGACGTACGCCGCGCCCTCGTTGCCGCCGCCGACATCGTGGAACGGTGCGCCGACCAGCGCCGTGTCGCCGTCGAGGGCGACCGCGTGGCCGAAGCGGTCGAGGTCGACACCGTCGTTCGCCGTCAGCTTCGCGGTCTGGGTCCAGGCGTTGGCCATGCGCTCGAAGACGTACACGGCCCCTCGGTCGGGCCCGCCGGCATCGTGGCGGTAGGCCCCGATCAGGAGGGTGTCCCCGTCGACCGCCACCGAGAACCCGAAGCCGTCGCCCGCGCCGGCATCGGCGGCGAGCAGCGAGTCGGGCGCGCTCTGGAACGGCGGCGGCGCGCCGACGAGACCCCCGCATGCGGGTGCGAGGAGGAGCACGAGGACGGTGGCCGCGTGGAGCGGCCGGGGAGCGAGGCGCGACATGGGTTCCTCCAGGTGCGATGGGCCGCACCGGACGGCCCGTGCGGGGAGTCTACCGTCGCGCCACGCGCGGCCGCGGCCGCCTGCTACCCTGCCCCATGAACCCCCACCCCCTCGACCCGCACCCCGAGGTCCGCCTCGTCCCGGTGTCGCCGCGCGTGACCGTGGCCTACGGGCCGCTCACGGGCGAGCGCTGGCAGGCCAACGCCACGATCGTGGTCGGCGACCGCGCCACGGCCGTCGTCGACGGGATGATGACGCCGGAGCAGACGGCGCCCGTGCGCGCCGAGGCCGAGCGCCTCGCGGGCGGCCGGCCGGTGCGTTGGTTGGTGCTCACCCACGCCGACCCCGACCACGTGCTCGGCCGCGTCACCTTCGACGGGGCCGCGGTCGTGGGGAGCACGCGCTCGGCCGCCACCCTGCGCGACCCGGCGGTGCGCGACGCCTACGCCGGCATGGCCGCGCGGCTCGGCGGCGACCCGGCCGCCTTCGCCATGCCCGAGGTCGACGTCGCGTTCGACGCGCGGGCGACCGTCGACCTGGGCGGCGTCACCCTGGAGGGCGTGTCGGTCGGCCACGGGCACTCGGACGCCGACACCCTGTGGTGGTGCCCCGAGGAGCGGATCGCCTGGTCGGGCGACCAGGTGTTCCACGGCGCCTTCCCGCTCGTGCGCACGAACCTCGACAACTGGTTCGCCGGGCTCGACCGCCTGG
>JAABRV010000203.1 GCA_011390735.1 Trueperaceae bacterium
GAGCAGCGCCACAACCACGCCAACGGTGAGAACAACCGCGACGGGCATCAGCACGAGATCTCGAGCAACCTCGGCGTCGAGGGCCCCACCGACCGGCCCGGCGTCCGCCGCCGGCGGCTCGTGCGGCGCCGCGGCATGCTCGCCACGCTGCTGCTCTCGCAGGGCGTGCCCATGCTGCTCGGTGGCGACGAGCTGACGCGCACCCAGCAGGGCAACAACAACGCCTACTGCCAGGACAACGAGATCAGCTGGTTCGACTGGACGCTGGACGACGAGGCCGAGGACTTCCTGGCGTTCACCCGCGAGATGGTGGCCTTCCGCCGCGCGCACCCGGTCTTCCGCCGGCGCAGCTTCCTCACCGGCCGCCTGCGGCCGGACGGCCGCCGCGACGTCAGCTGGTGGCAGCGCGACGGGCGCACCATGACGGCGGCCGACTGGCACGACGACGACCCCGCCTTCGGGATGCTGCTCGACGGGAGCGCTCTCGCAGAGAGCGGCGCTCTCGCGGAGAGCGGCACGCTCCCGGAGGACGCCGCCGCGCCGCGCGTCGCCGGTGGGGTCGACGTGTTCGGCGAGCCGTTGCGCGACGACACCTTCCTGGTCTGGTTCCACGGCCCCCGCGGCGGCCCCGTGGTCATGCCGCCCGCGCCCGAGGGCACCGGCTGGCGCCTGGTGATCGACACGGACGCCGGCATCGTCGCCGAGGGCGGCACCGGACCCGTCGTGGCCGCCGGCGCGCGCCAGCGGCTGGTGCCCGAGGGGCTGTCCGTGTGGGTGGCCGTCGGGGGGTAGGCGCGTCTCGTGTGCCGCATCCGCCGTCTGCGACACCGGCCCCAGCTCACGGTGGCGACGTGGGCGGGGTGCCTCGGGGGGTACGTGCCCGGGTGGTCGACGTGAGCACCGCCGTCGTCTTCGAGACCCATGCCACCAGCGAGGACAACGAGGCCGGCCTCGCCGCCGGTTGGCTGCCGGGTCGCCTGTCGGCGCGCGGACGCGCTCAGGCGGCCGAGCTGGGTCGGCGGCGCGGCGTCGACGGGATCGACGTCGTCTTCGCTTCCGATCTCCGGCGCGCCGTCGAGACCGCCGAGATCGCCTTCGGCGCGGCCGGCGTCCCGATCCTCCTGGACTGGCGCCTGCGCGAGTGCGACTACGGCGAGCTGAACGGGGCGCCGCGCGCCGTCGTCCACGGCGATCGCGCGCGCTACCTCGACGCCCCTTACCCGGGCGGCGAGAGCTGGCGCACGGCCGTGGCGAGGGTCGACCGCTTCGTCGACGACGTGTTGCTCCGCTGGTCGGGCGCGCGGGTGCTGGTCATCGGCCACGTCGCCACGCGCTGGGCGTTCGAGCAGCGGTCGCACGGCGTCGCGCTCGAGGACCTGGTCGCCGAGGACTTCGTGTGGCAGCCGGGCTGGGTGTACCGGGTGGGGTGACCCGGGGCGGGCACGGTCGCGACCCGGATGGCCGGCGTCGCGACCCGGGTACGCTCGTGCCATGAGGGCGCGCATCCAGGACGAGGGAGACGAGTTCCGCTTCGTCGTCGAGGACGCGGACGTTGCGACGGCCGAGCTGCTGCGCGCGCAGTTCTACCCCGAGGTCGACGGCCGCTTCGAGAAGCGTTTCCGGCCCGACGACCTGCTCTTCCCGCACGACCTCCGGGCGATCGAGGCGCGCTGGACCCGCTACCTGCGCGAGGCGCGCGACCGGTGCGCGACGCCCGCCGTCGTCGACGGGGCGTTGGCCTGGATCGCCGACCGTCACGCCGAGGCCGGGATCGACTGGTGGCTGACCGGCAGCGCGGCGCTCTACGCCCGCGGGCTCGACCTGCTGCCGCACGACATCGACGTCATGACGTACCTGCGGGAGGCAAACGCGCTGGCCCCTGTCGTCGAGGGATCCATCGTCGAGCCCTTCCAGCGCGTGAGCGACTGGGTCGTGAAGGGTTTCGGGGCGATCGACCGCGGCGTCCGCGTCGACTACGCCTTCGAGCCCGAGGTGTGGGTCGACGGGCAGGGGATCGTCGACTTCGGGCCCTACGCCGAGCGGCACCTCGAGGAGGTCGTCTGGCGCGGCCGGATGCTGCGCGTGCCGCAGCTCGCCACGCATCTGCGGTCCAACGAGGCGCGCGGCCGACACGACCGCGTCGCGCTGATCCGCGCGGCCATGGGGCACGTGGGCGGCGACGCCAGCCGCTGACGCAAGGAACGCCGCCAGGCGTCAGCCCGCGGCCCGCTCGGGCAGCTCGGCACCGCAGCGCCGGCAGTAGCGCGCGTCCTCGCCGTGGCCGGCCAGGCCGCAGGCGCCGCAGACCCTCAGCTCGGCGACCCGCCGGCGCTCGGCATCCCGCCGGTCGCCGGCGCGCGCGATCTCGGTCGTGACGATGCCGGTCGGCACCGCGATGACGCCGTAGCCGACGATCATGAGGGCCGCGGCGAGCGCGCGGCCGAGCGGCGTCTGGGGCGAGATGTCGCCGTAGCCGACCGTCGTGAGCGTGACGATCGCCCAGTAGACGCTCGTCGGGATGCTGTCGAAGCCGCGCGTGGGCCCCTCGATGACGTACATGGCGGCGCCGACCACCAGCACGGCCGTCAGCACGAAGGTCAGGAACACGGTGATCTTCGCGCGGCTGGCGGTGAGCGCCTGGGCCAGGACGCTGGCCTCGCCCAGGTAGCGGGCGAGCTTGAGCACGCGGAACACCCGCAGCAGCCTCAGCGCCCGCAGCACGGCCAGGTACGGGGTGCCGCCGAGCAGCAGCGCGAGGTAGGCGGGGAGGATCGCCAGCAGGTCGACGAGGCCGAAGAAGCTGAAGGCGTAGCGCCGCTCACGGCCCGCGGTGAGCAGCCGCAGGACGTACTCGACGGTGAACGCCAGCGTGAACGTCCACTCCGCCGCCCGCAGCGCGGGCCCATAGGCGGCGCGGACCGATGGGACGCTCTCCAGCACGACCGCGACGACGCTGGCGACGATCGCCCACAGGAGCACCACGTCGAACGTCCGCGCCGCCGGCGTGTCGGTCTCGAAGATCACGCGCCCGATGCGCTCGCGCCATCCCATCGGGGCGATGGTACCGGAGCCGCCGTTCCGCGCGTGCTGACTCGGCCGTCGCCGTGGCGGACCGCCCTCGCCTCGCCCGGGCGCGGGGTGCATGATGGTCGCGATGGACACCGCTCCCCGCGCGACGACGCGGCCCGGGGCCCGAGGCGCGGACGCGCCTGCGCCGGCCGCCGGTCCGACCGGCGTCGTGTTCGACGTCAAGCGCGGCAGCGCGGAGGACGGGCCCGGGATCCGCACCACGGTCTTCCTCAAGGGCTGCCCGCTGCGCTGCGTCTGGTGCCACAACCCGGAGGGGCTCGACCCACGACCCGTGCTCTCCGTGACACCGGGCCGCTGCATCCACTGCGGCGCCTGCACCGAGGCCTGCCCCGAGGGCGCGATCTCGCTCGCGGGAAATGGCGCGCCCGTCACCGATCGCGATCGTTGCCGCGACTGCGGTGCCTGCGTCGACGCCTGCCCGACGGGCGCACGCGAGCTGCGGGGCGCGGCGTGGTCGAGCGCGGCGCTGGTCGACGAGGTCGCCCGCGACCGGCCCTTCTTCGAGGCCTCGGGCGGCGGCGTCACCTTCTCGGGCGGCGAGCCCCTCGCCCAGCCAGGTTTCCTGCTGGCCTGCCTGCGAGCGTGCCGCGATCGGGGCCTGAACACGGCCGTCGACACCTCGGGCTTCGCCCCGCGCGACGTCGCACTGGCGGCCGCGGCGGCCGCCGACCTCCTGCTCTTCGACCTCAAGCACCCCGACCCCGCGCGGCACGCGCGCTTCACGGGGGTCCCCCTGCGGGTGATCCTGGGCAACCTGCGCGCGCTCGACGCGGCGGGCGCGCGGCTGTGGCTCCGGGTGCCGGTGATCCCCGGCGTCAACGACGATGCCG
>JAABRV010000204.1 GCA_011390735.1 Trueperaceae bacterium
GCGAAGCGGGCGAGCGTCGCCTGCAGCAGCCGCTCGACGCCGATCGAGAAGCCGGCGGCCGCCGGCAGCAGGGCGCCGTCGTAGCGGCCGCCGCCGAGCAGCGGTTGGCCGTAGTCCGGGGTGTACGCCCGGAAGGTGACCCCCGTGTAGTACGACAGACGCCGGGCCATCGCCAGGTCGAGCATGAGCTCGCTGGCGTCCTCGAACTCGGCCAGCACGCCGGCGAGGCGATCGATCTCGCGCTGCGCGAGGGGCCACGGGGCCACCGCGCGGGCGTGCTCCAGCACCTCGGTGCCGCCGTAGAGGTCGGGAACCGCGAGCAGCGCCTGGCGCGCGCGCTCGGCATCGGGCGTGGCACCGCCCGGGGTGGTGGAGAGCAGGTCGGCGAGGTCGCGCCGGTCCTTGCGGTCGATCGCGTCGGCGAGCCCGTCGCGGCGGTCGTCGGGCACGGCGGCGGCGTCGAGCAGCGCGCGGACGAACCCGGGGTTGCCGACCTCCAGCCGCGGCTGCAGGCCGACGGCCCGCACCGACTCGCGCGCCAGGTGGAGGATCTCGGCGTCGGCGCGGGCGTTCGACACGCCGATGAGCTCGAGCCCGACCTGGCTGAACTCGCGGGTGCGGGCCAGCTCGGGGTCGATGGCGTGCCACACGCTGCCCGAGTACTGCCAGCGGAGTGGCCGCCGGGCGCCGCCGGCGACGGCCGGGTGCTCCGCGCGCACCAACTGCGCCAACGCCGGCGTGAAGTCGCTGCGCAGCGCCAGGACGCCGCTGTCGCGGTCGCTGAGCTTGAACGACTGCGCCTGCCGCGGGTGGCTGGCGTCGTAGCGCTCCAGCGCCGGGACCTCGACCATGTCGTAGCCCCAGCCACGGTAGAGGTCGCGCAGCGTGCCCACCACCTCGGCGCGGCGGGCGGCCGCGTCGGGCAGGACGTAGCGGGTGCCGTCGGGTGGGTTGAAGCTCACGCCTTCCCGCCACGTTCTCGTCGCGCGAGGCGCGTCCGGGCCGCGGCCTCGCGCCGGGCGGCGATCGCGGTCCTGCGGGCTGCGGCCTCCGCCGCCGTCGGCGGCGTCTCGAAGCTGCCCCACACGAGGAAAACGGCGACGGCCGTCGCCAGCGCCAGGCTCGCGAAGTTGCCGACCGTGAACGTGCCGTCGTCGATCGCCATGCTGGCGGCCCGACCGGCGGCGGCGGCGGCCCACAGGATGCCCAGCGCGCGCACGACGACCGCGCCCCGCGGGCGCTGCGGCAGGGCCCACAGCAGCAGCGCGCCCATCGCGACGAACAGGGCGCCGTAGATGGCGCGCACCTCGGACAGGCCGCGCGGCGCGGCGATCTCCAGACCGAGGAGCCGCGTCGCCAGGACCGGGTTGAAGAGGCTGAGCAGACCGAGCAGGAGAACGACGCCGGTGGCTGCGTAGGCGAGCTGGGTGCGGGTCGTCATGTCGCGGGCATGGTACCAGAGGCCCCCCACCACACCAGTTGGTCGCGGTGGATGACCTCGTCGAAGTCCTTGCCGCCCAGCAGCGCCTCGATCTCGCGCGTGTGGCGCCCGCGGATGCGCGCGACGGCGTCGCTGGCGTAGTTCACCAGGCCGCGGCCGACCACGGCGCCCGCGTGGACGACGTCGACGGCGTCGCCGAACGCGAACGCGCCCTCGACGCCGACCACCCCCGACGGCAGCAGGCTGCGTCCGCCCGCCAAGGCCCGGGCCGCGCCGGCGTCGACCTCGAGGCGGCCGCGCACCGCCTGACCCGCGATCCACGCCTTGCGCGCCGACGCGCTGCGGCGGGCCGCGACGCGGGTCCCCCGCAGCTCGCCGCGGGCCAGCGCCTCGAGGCCCGGCCCGCCGCCGCCGACGATCAGCGTCTCGATGCCGGCGCGCTGGGCGATGCGGGCGGCGCGCAGCTTCGTCGCCATGCCGCCGGTCCCGCGCGGATCGGCGCTGGCGCCCGCCAGGGCCTCCACGGCGTCGAGGTCGTCGACCACCTCGATCCGCCGGGCGCCCGCGTGGCGGCGCGGGTCGCGGTCGAAGAGCCCGTCGACGTCGGTCAGCAGCACCAGGACGTCGGCATCGACCAGGTAGGCGGTCCAGGCCGACAGGGTGTCGTTGTCGCCCAGCCGGATCTCCGCGGTGGCCACCGAGTCGTTCTCGTTGACGATCGGCACGACCCCGAGGTGCAGCAGCGCCTCCAGGGCGTTCTTCGCGTTGACGTAGCGCTCGCGCTCGTGCACGTCGCCGGCCGACAGCAGGAGCTGCGCCACCGGCAGCGGGGCGAGCGCCCGCGCCCAGTCGAGCATGAGCAGCGGCTGGCCGACGGCCGCCGCGGCCTGCTTCTCGGGCAGCGTCAGCGGCGGCCGCAGGCCGAGGCGCGCGCGCCCGGCGGCGCCGGCGCCCGAGGAGACGAGCACGGGCTGGGCACCGGTCGCCTCCGCCAACACCTGCACGCCGCGGGCCACGGCCCACATCGCCGGTGGATCGACGGCGCCTGCGGCGTCGGTGAGCGAGCTGCTGCCGATCTTGACGACCATGCGGCGCCAGCGGCGTGTGGGGCGGGGGGCGGCGCTCACGCGCGCCAGTCTACGTGGCGCGCGTCGCCACGTGGCGCGGCCGCCAGTGCGCGACCCGCCGCGCCGGGCCCCCGCGGCGCCCCGTGCTAGGCTCGCGCTCCATGAGGACCGCCATCGTGGGCGCCACCGGGGCCGTCGGCCAGGAGTTGCTCGAGCTGCTCGCCGAACGATCGTTTCCGCTGACGTCGCTGCGGGCCTTCGCCTCGGCGCGCTCCGCGGGCCGCACCGTCACCTTCCGGGGCGAGCCCGTCCCCGTCGAGCCGCTGCCCGATGACGGCGACCTGGGCGCCGACGTGGTCTTCTCCTCGGCGGGCGGCACGCTCTCACGGGCGCACGCCTGGTCGTGGGCGAGCCACGGCGCGGTGGTCGTGGACAACACCAGCGCGTGGCGCCTCGACCCGCGCGTGCCGCTGGTGGTGCCCGAGGTCAACCCGGGCGCGATCGCCGGCCACCAAGGCGTGATCGCCAACCCCAACTGCTCGACCATCCTCGCGCTGCTGGCGCTCGCGCCCCTGCACCGGGCCTTCGGCCTGACGCGGGCCACGGTGGCGACCTACCAGGCGGTGTCGGGGGCGGGGCAGGCGGCGATCGGCGAGCTCCTCGACCAGACCCGCGAGGTGCTGGCGGGCGAGCCCGCGCGGCCCGCGCGGTTCCCCCACCCCATCGCGTTCAACCTCTTCAGCCACGATTCCGAGGTCGGCGTCGACGGCTACAACCTCGAGGAGCGCAAGCTGCTGCTCGAGTCGCGCAAGATCCTCGGCCTGCCGGGGCTGCGCATCTCCGCCACGTGCGTCCGGGTGCCGGTGGCACGGGCGCACGCCGAGGCCATCCACGCCGAGTTCGAGCGCCCGGTGACCGAGGCCGAGGCGCGGGCCGCCCTGGCGGACGCGCCCGGCGTCCTGATGGTCGACGACCGCGAGGGCAACCGCTTCCCCATGCCGCTCGACGCCAGCGGCCGCGACGAGGTGCTCGTCGGCCGCGTGCGCGAGGACGCGAGCCTGCCGGGCGCCATCGCGCTGTTCCTGGCCGGCGACCAGATCCGCAAGGGCGCCGCCCTCAACGCGGTGCAGATCGCCGAGCGGCTGTAGGCGTCGGCCCCGGTGCGTCAGGGCCTACGGATCTGACGCCAGGTCCACCATCCGCCCCTCGCGGCGGTAGACGGCGATGGCCCCCCACTCCCGCACCAGACGGTCGAGATCCGCGAGGGTGGCCGCCACGTCCCAGTCGGGCGCGACGCGCAGCTCGCCGGTCGTGCGGTAGTCGACCGGCACGGGCGTGAGGGTCCAGCCGGCGGCGCGGAAGGTGCCGAGCGCCCGCGGCATGTGCCACGCGCTGGT
>JAABRV010000205.1 GCA_011390735.1 Trueperaceae bacterium
GAGGACTCCGAGCTGCATCCGGTGTCGCTGTACGCCCGCAGCAAGATCGGCTCGGAGCGCGTCCTGAAGCAGCTCCACGGGCCGAGCTTCCAGGTGACGCTGCTGCGCTTCGGCACGATCTACGGCATCTCGGGCCGCACCCGCTTCGACCTGGTGGTCAACCTGCTCACGGCCAAGGCCCACGTCGACCACGGCATCACCGTGTTCGGCGGCGACCAGTGGCGGCCCTTCGTGCACGTCGCGGACGCCGCCAAGGCGGTGGCGATGGTGCTCGACGCGCCCCGCGAACTGGTGGCGGGCCGGGTGTTCAACGTCGGATCGGACGAGCAGAACGCCACGCTCGGCCACGTCGGCCGGCTGATCAACGACCTGGTGCCCGAGGCCGAGTACGTCGACTCGGGTCGCGACGGCGACCGCCGCAACTACCGCGTGTCGTTCCGGCGGATCCGCGAGGAGCTCGGCTTCCACCCCGAGTGGACGCTGGAGGCCGGCGTGCGGCAGGTGCTCGACGCGTTGCGCAGCGGCCGCGTCACCGACTACCGCGACTCGAAGTACAGCAACGTCCGGTACCTCGTCGAGATGAGCGACGCGGTCTTCCGCACCACCGAGACGGACTACGCGCTCGGGCTGATCTCCGAAGACCCCGAGGTCACGCACGTGCTGACCCCCGAGGAGCGCGAACGGCTCGATGCCCGGGCCGCCGGTGAGTCGCTGACGGAACCGGGCCCGATGTCGCGCCCCCCGGGGGTCGCGGCGCCCACGCCGCGCACGCTGACGCCCGAGCTCCGCAACTGACGGCGTCGCGGGTGCCCGCCTACACCTCCGCCCTCGACCTGCTGACGGGCGCCCCGGCCTACGCCGCGGCGCTCGCAGCCGTCGGTGCGGCGCCGCGGCGCTGGTTGGTCACGGGCGGGGCCGGCTTCATCGGCTCGCACCTGACCGAGACGCTGGTGCGGCTGGGGCAGGAGGTGGTCGTCCTCGACGACCTCTCCAGCGGCTACCTGAGGAACCTCGACGACGTGCGCGCCCGCGTGGGCGCCGATGCCGACCGCCTGCGGTTGGTGCGGGCCGACGTGCGCGACGCTGCCGCGGTGGCGGCCGCGGCCGACGGCGTCGCGGTGGTGCTGCACCACGCGGCGATGGTCAGCGTCCCGGCCTCGATCGACGATCCGCTCACCGCCCACCACGTCAACGTGACCGGCTTCCTGCACGTGCTCGAGGCGGCGCGGGCGGTGGGCGCGCGGGTCGTGTACGCGGCCTCCAGCGCCAGCTACGGCGACGACCCCGCCGACGTGAAGGTCGAGGAGCGGCTGGGGCGCCCGCTGTCGATGTACGCCGCCAGCAAGACCGCCGACGAGGTCTACGCGTCCGCCTACGGGCAGGCGTACGGGCTCGCCACGGTCGGCCTGCGCTACTTCAACGTCTTCGGGCCGCGCCAGGACCCGCGCGGCGCGTACGCGGCGGTGATCCCGGCCTGGATCGACGCGCTCGCCCACGGCCGGCCCTGCCAGATCCATGGCGACGGGCTGACCACCCGCGACTTCTGCCACGTGGCCAACGTCGTGGGGGCGAACCTGCTGGCGGCGACCACCACGTCGCCCGACGCCGTCGGCGGCGTGTTCAACGTGGGGACCGGCGCCCGAACGACCCTGCTCGAGCTCTACGACGCCATCGTCGACGCGTTGCGCGCGGCGCGGCCGGGGCGCGCCGACCTCGAGGACGCGCGCCCGACCTTCGGCCCGTTCCGGCCCGGCGACGTGCGCCACTCCTGCGCCGACGTCGGCCACGCCCGGGCGCACCTAGGTTTCGAGCCGGTGGTGGGGTTGCGCGAGGGCGTCGCCCACACGTTGCCCTCGTTCCTACCCGACTGAACCCCAGAACGAACCCTTCTGGATGCTCGGCGCGGTCACGGCCAGCCGGGGAAGGCCCCGCCGGGCGCCACCAGGACCGCCGTCACCCGCACCTCCATGGGGAAGTAGCGGGCCGGGTCGACCGGCGAACGCTCCGCCTGTCCGGGCAGCGCGGCGTCGTGGAGGGGCGTGCCGTCGGGCTGCCGCAGCACGAGCATCACCTGTGCGACGCCGTCGCCCCAGTCGACGCCGGCGGCGCCCGACAGCGCGTCGAGCGGCTGCTCGGTGACGGAGCTGCCGGTCGCCCCGACCTCCAGCCGTTCGGGACCGGTGCATGCCGGCGTGACGCCGATGTCCTCGGGCGCCAGGCAGAGCTGGTAGCGGACGGGGTCGGCGGACGGCTTGGAGTTCACCTGCAGGCGCACGTGCAGTGTCCCGCCGGCGAAGGCGCCGAGGTCGCGCGCGAGGTGCGGCGTGGCGAGGAAGGTGAAGGCGCCGGTGCCGCCCGCCGTGGCCGCCCGGTGCTCGACGGTCGTGTCCACGACGACGACCCACGGGGTGACGGCGGCCGTGGTGGCCGCGGGCTCCGGCGACGGCGGCGGTGGCGTGGGTTCGGGCTCCGGCGCCGGCGGTTCGGGGGTGGGTTCCGGCGCGGGCGCGGGTGGTTCGGGCTCGGAAGCCGGAGGCTCCGGGGTCGGTGCCGGCGCTGGGGGCGGTGGCGTGGGTTCGGGCGCCGGTTCGGGTTCGGGCTCCGGCGGCCGCGCCGCCTCGGCGGCGGCTTGGGCGGCGGCCTGCGCGGAGGCCTCGGCGGCTGCCTGTGCGGCGGCGGCCGCGGCCGCCTGGCGCGCCTCAACCTGGGCCAACGCCTGGGCCAGGTCTGCGCGGGCGGGGGCGAGCGTGACGGCGCTGCGGTAGCGGGTGGCGGCGGTGGTGAGGTCGCCCCCCTCGGCGGCGATGCGCCCCAGCCAGGCGATCGCGTCGACGTAGTCCGGGTTCTGGGAGACCGCCGTCTGGAACTGGACGCGGGCGCCCGCGACGTCGCCCGCGTCGTAGGCGGCGACGCCGCGCTCGTACGCGCGCTGGGCGTCCAGGCCGAAGGCGAGCTGGTCGCGCGCCCGCGCGAGGTTGGCGGCGGCGGTGGCGTCGCCGGGGGAGAGCTGCAGCACCCGCTGCCAGGCGGTGGCGGCGTCGCCCGGGCGGCCGAGCGCCGCGGCCGCCGCGGCGCGCCCCCGCCAGGCCTCCACGAACCCGTCGCTGGCGTTGGTGGCTTCGGTGTAGCGGTCGAGGGCCGTACGGCGGTCGCCGGCGTTCTCCGCGGCGCGGCCGGCGAGGAAGCTGTCGGCCGCCGCGGGACCGTGGCGGGCCTGGAGGTCGGCGCGCTCGCGCAGCGCCGGGAGGTCGGCCACCAGGGTCTCGTCGAGCCACTCGAGGTGCCTCAGCGCCTCGTCGAACGCGCCGCGGTTGAGCGCCATCCTCGCCAGCCGGTCGCGGGCCCCGAGGTTGCCCGGATCCAGTTCCACCACGGTCTCGAGGTAGCTGCGGGCAGGCTCCGACCAGCCGGCGTCGTACGCCTGGATGCCGAGCCAGAAGGCGACCTCGAGCAGCTGGCGCGACGCCGTGGCGTCGAGCGTGCCACCGAGCTCCAGGAATCGCTGCCAGGAGCCCCACGCCCGCGCGTACCAGGTCACGTGGCTGTAGGCCTGGGCGAGGAAGCGGTGGGGCGCCGGGTGGTCGGGGGCCGCGGCCGCGGCGGCCCGGCCTGCGTCGATCGCCTGGGACCACAGTGGTTGGTCGGGGAAGTGCTGGGGGTACGTGATCAGCGCCTCGGCCGCCAGGCGCTGGCCGGCCCGCAGGGCCTCGGCGGCGTCCGGCGGGAGCTCCTGCGCGGCGGCGTGCGGGCCGGCGAGGAGCAGCAGGCCCAGGACCCACGCCAGGAAGGGGGTGCGCCGGCGGCGGGGCACGGGAGGTGTCACGACTGATGGTACCCGAGGGGGCGGCGGTGGGCGAGCGGCG
>JAABRV010000021.1 GCA_011390735.1 Trueperaceae bacterium
CCACGTCTACTACACGGCCACCCCGCCGCAGACCTACGGCGACATCGTGTCGGGCCTCGCGGACGCCGGCCTGGCCGACGAGGCCGCGGGCTACCGCCGGCTGGTGATCGAGAAGCCCTTCGGCGAGGACCTCGACAGCGCCCGCGAGCTCAACGCGCTGGTGCTCGAGCGCTTCAAGGAGACGCAGGTCTACCGCATCGACCACTATCTCGCGAAGGAGACCGCCCAGAACCTCGCCGTCCTGCGCTTCGCCAACACACTGTTCGAGCCGATCTGGTCGAACCGCGCGATCGACCACGTGCAGATCACGATGGCCGAGCCGATGGGCATGGAGGGGCGGGGCTCGTTCTACGACGAGGCCGGCGTGGTGCGCGACGTCTTCCAGAACCACATGCTGCAGCTCCTCGCGCTCGTCACCATGGAGCCGCCGGCCCGCTACGACGCGGACGCCGTGCGCGACGAGAAGGTCAAGGTGCTGCGGGCGCTGACGTGCGCCGACCCGGAGACGGCGGTGCTCGGGCAGTACACGGCCGCCCCCGCCGGCGCCGACCACCCCGACACGCCGGCCTACGTCGACGAGCCGGGCGTCGCCGCGGGGTCCCGCACGCCCACCTACGCCGCCGCGCGCTTCGAGTTGCACAACTGGCGCTGGGCGGGGGTCCCGTTCTACCTGCGGGCCGGCAAGCGCCTCGAGGCCAAGGCCTCCGAGATCGTGCTGACCTTCCGGCGACCGCCGCACGTGCCCTTCGACCTGCCCGCGCCGCCCAGGGCGGACCGCCTGGTCCTGCGGCTGGTCCCGGACGAGGGGATCTCGCTGCGCTTCAACGCCAAGCACCCCGGCCAGGGCATCGAGCTCGACCGCGTGGGCCTCGACTTCGCGTACCAGGGCCAGTACCAGCGCCCGAACCCGGACGCCTACGAGACCCTGATCCAGGACGTCATCGAGGGGGACGCGACGCTGTTCATGCGCGCCGACGAGGTCGAGGTGCAGTGGAAGGTGATCGCGCCGCTGCTCGCGGCCACCGATGCCAAGCGCCCGCTGCCGTACGCGGCGGGCTCGATGGGACCGGTCGAGGCCGCCGAGCTGCTCGAGCGCGACGGGCGGCACTGGTACCGCCCTAGGAAGGCGTGACCGTGCGCGACATCCACCTGCTCGGCGTGCCGATGGACCTGGGCGCCGGCCGTCGTGGCGTCGACATGGGCGCCTCGGCGCTGCGCCTGGCCCGCCTCGGCGACACCCTCACCCAGTTGGGCCACCGCGTGCGCGACCTCGGCAACGTCGAGGTCCCGGTGGCCGAGAGCGTCTCCCACGGCACCGGCAGCGCGCGTTACGGCGACGCGATCGCCGCCGTCTGCGCCACCGTCGCCGCGGCGGTCGCCGGGCTCCCCGCGGCGTCCGTCCCGGTCGTCCTCGGCGGCGACCACGCGGTCTCTCTCGGCTCGGTGGCCGGCGCCGTGCGGCGCGCGCCCGAGCGCCGCACGGGCGTCCTGTGGATCGATGCCCACGCCGACCTCAACACCCCGGCGACCAGCCCGTCGGGCAACGTGCACGGCATGCCCCTCGCGCTGCTCCTAGGGCACGGCGACGAGCGGCTGCGGACGGCGACCGGCATCCCGCCGCTGCGCACCGAAGACGTCGTCCTGCTCGGGCTGCGGTCCGTCGATCCGGAGGAGCGCCGCTTCATCCGCGAGCACGGCGTCACCGCCCTGACGATGAGCGACGTCGACCGCGACGGCATCGCCGACGTCACCAGGACGGCGCTGGCCGCCCTCGCGCACGTCGACGCGCTGCACGTGTCGTTCGACGCCGACGTCCTCGACCCGGCGGTTGCCCCCGGGGTCGGCACCCCGGTGCCCGGCGGGCTCGGCTACCGCGAGGCCCACCTGCTCATGGAGCTGCTGCACGAGAGTGGCCGCGTCTCCTCGGTGGACCTGGTCGAGGTCAACCCGATCCTGGATCAGAGCAACCGCACCGCCGGCGTCGTGGTGGAGCTGGCGGCCAGCCTGTTCGGGCGGACGATCCTCTAGGCGCCGAAGGCGGCCAGCCGGCGACCGATGCCCGGCCAGGCGGCATCCATGGCCGCGTCACCCGCGGCGATCGCGGCCGCGGCGAGATCGAACCGCAGCCAGTGGATCGGCGGTCTCGTCTGCACGTGCAGCGAACCGCCCTCGCCCTCGGGCAGGGCGTCGCCCGCCTGCCCCCAGGCGTCCATCGTCAACGCCAGGGCGCGGCCGAGGGTGCCGAACGCCCCCGCCCGCCGCCGCTCGGGCGTGCCAGCGAATGCCCGCCGGACCCGTCGGCCGAGGCCACTGCGAACGGCGCCCCGCGCCAGGCGCAGCCCACGAGAGTCGCGCGCCTCGACCCCCGCGCCGACGCCGAGCGCCACGTCGACGTCGAAGCCCTCCAGCGTGCTGAGCGGGACCGGCGTGCCGATGCCGCCGTCGATGAGGCGACGCCCCTCCCACGCGACCGGCGCGAACAGGCCGGGCAGCGAGGCCGACGCCCGCAGCGCCCGCGCCAGCGGGCCCGAGCGCAGCACGACCCGCTCCCCCGTGTCGACGTCCGTGGCGACGACGGCGAGGGTGCGCGGCAGGTCCTCGATGCGCGCGTCCCCCACCAGTCCCCGGAAGTAGGCCTCGAGCCGGCGGCCGGCGAAGAGCGCGCCACGACCGAGCCCGACGTCGACGATGCGCGGCAGCACGTCGCGACGGCGCATGCGCTCGGCGTCCTCGCGCAGCTGCGCGGGGCTGTGACCGAGCGCGTAGAGCGCGCCGATCACGGCGCCGAACGACGTCCCGACCAGCACGTCGGGCTGCAGGCCGCGCCGCTCGAGCGCCGCGAGCACGCCGATGTGGGCATAGCCGCGAGCGCTACCGCCGCCGAGGGCGAGGCCGATCCGTGGCGCGTTGGCGGGGCGCGAACGGGGGAGGAGTTCGAGGGGCACGCAGGACGGTACGGTGAGAACGTGCGAGGCGGATGGACGCGCGATGAGAATCCCGCGACGCCGGTCGTGCGATGCTCGTTGCGTGGACACCGGCGTCGAGGTCGTCATCGTGCACCACCGGACGCCCGGACCGCTCCGGGCCACCCTCGAGCGCCTGTCGGCCCATGCGCCGACGGTGCCGGTCACGGTGGTCGACACGGCCCTGGACGCGGGCGTCGTCGCGGACCTCGCGCCCGCCCACCCCCGCCTCGCGTGGCGCCCGGCGGCGAACCACAGCTACGCCCACGCGGTCAACGCGGGCCTGAAGGCGACGACCTCACCGCTGGTCGTGGTGATGAACGCCGACGTCCTGGTCGGGCCGGACACGATCGCCGACCTGTGCACGGCGTTCGCCGATCCGCGCGTGGCGCTCGCGGGCCCCGTCCCCCGGACGCCGGCCGGGCGCATCCAGGACCAGGGCCTCCCCTACCTCCTGCACCACGCGCGACTGCGCTGGCGGTCGCGGCGCGCGACCGGCCGCCGGCCGCCGGCGAGCGTCCCGGTGCCGTGGCTCGCCGGCTGCCTCCTGGTGGCTCGGCGCACGGCCATCGACCGCATCGGCGGCATGGACGGCCGCCTGCGCTTCTACAACGAGGACCTCGAGTGGGGCCTGCGGGCCCGGGCCGCCGGCTGGCGCTGCGTGCTGGTGGCGACCGACGTGGTGCACCTCGGCGGGGCGGCCACGCCCGCCGACGGCCGCTTCCTCATCGAGGGCCTGCGGGGCGGCTACGCGCTGACACGTCGTACCGCGGGCCCGCCGCTGCGCTGGGCCCACCGCTGGCTGGTCGCCGGCGCCGCGGCGTTCGCTGCGCGGCTGGCCCGCGACCCGCGGCGCCGCGCCGCGTGGGCCGAGGTCGCGCGTCGGTTCGCCCACGACGACCTCGACGACGCGCCCTTTGGCGACACGCTGTCGGACGGGATCAGCCCGCCGCGCCGCGATCCCGCGGGACGCTGAAGCCGAACGCGTTGCCGCGCTCCCACCGCCGCCCCCACGCCTCGCCGCCCCAGCGGTGGGCGATCGAGCGCACGATGTAGAGCCCCAGACCGGTGCCGCGCGAGGTGGCCGACGCCCCGCGCGTGTGCGGGGCGAACCAGCTCTCCATCAACTCCGGCGACACCTCGGCGCCGAGATCGAGGACCTCGACCCGGCACCACCCCTCCCTCTCCGCGTCGGCCCGCACGTGCAACCGCACCTCGGCCTGCTCCGGCCCGTGGATGACCGCGTTCTCCACGAGGTTGAGCAACGCCTGGAGGAACTTGTCCGAGTCCGCCCACACCGTGCTCACCGGCAGCTCGGTCCGCAGGCCGACGCCACGTTGCGACAGCTGCGACGCCAGCAGCGTCTCGACGCGCCCGACCACCTCGCGGACGTCGAGGCTGCGCGACTTGGGCGGCGCCACGTCGACCGTCAGGTCCTCCAGGAGGCGCGTCAGGCGACCCGCCTCGTCCTCCGCGCGCGCGAGCAGCCGTGCTCGCTGCGACTCCGGGAGATCGAAGCGCAACGCCTCCAGCGAGGCCCGGATGGTCGTCACCGGGGTGCGCAGCTCGTGCGACAGCACCGCGAGGAGCTCGCGGGCGTCCTCGGCCGCTCGCCGCGCCTCCGTGACGTCCCGCAGCAGCAGCCCGCCCGGGAACGCGACCACCATCAGGCGTCGACCGCGTGTCGCCGTCTCGATCGGTGGGCCGCCGTTCGCCACCGCCTCGATCCGGTGGTCGCGCACGACGGCGATGAGCGGTGCACCGATGACCCGGCGCCGGTCGACCTGCAGCAGCTCGGCGGCCGCCCGATTGAGGCCCGACACGCGGCCCCCGTCGATCCACACCACGCCCTCGGCGAGCGCGTCCGTCCAGCCGCGCCCGTCGATGTCAGGCCTCGACGAGCCGGTAACCGCGGCCGCGCACGGTCTCGAGCCGCCCCTGGCCGATCCTCGCACGCAGCTGGGCCACGTGCTGGTCGACGGTCCGCTCGGTGCCGATGAAGTCCTCGCCCCACACGCGGTCGAGCAGCTCGCTGCGGGTGAACACGCGCCCCGGGTGCCCGACGAGGAAGGCGAGCAGCTCGAACTCGCGGCGCGTGAGGCCGACGGGCTCACCGTCGACGGTGACGCGCGCGGCGTCGAGGTCGACCACGAGCGCCCCCACCGTGAAGCGGCGCTGTGGCCGGACGCGGCGCAGCAGAGCGCGCACGCGCGCGACGAGCTCGGCGGCGCTGAAGGGCTTGACCAGGTAGTCGTCGGCGCCGGCCTCGAGCCCCTCGACGCGGTCGAACTCGGAGGCGCGAGCCGTGAGCATCAGCACCGGCGTGCCGCCGCGCTCGCCGTTGCGCATCCGCCGCAGCCAGGCGATACCCGAGGCGTCGGGCAGCATCCAGTCGAGCACCACGGCGTCGGCGCGCTCCAGCGCGGCCCACGCGCCGGCGGCGTCCGCCGCCTCCACGACGTCCAGCCCCGCCCGCGTGAGGTGGAAGGCCACCAGCTCGCGGATCGCGTCGTCGTCCTCCACCACCAGGACGGTCGCCTTAGCCATCGCTGCGCGTCTCCACGACGTTCACGCCCGCATGGTAGCCGCGCGCTTGTCATGGTGGCGTCAGCCGCCCGCTGGCGTCGCCGCCTCGCCGCGCGGCGTGCGGCCGTCGACGCCCGCCGCGCGGCGGCCCCGACCGGGCACCCCACGGGGCCTGACGTGGTCCTGACGCGGCGACGGCATGCTGCACAGCATGGTACACAGCGGCATGAACGCGTTGCAGCACGAGCTGGTGGAGGTCAACGCCGCGGTGGTGCGCATGCTCAGCCAGGTGCGCGAGGGCGTTCAGCTGGCCCGACGGGCGCTGATCGACGAGGACGCCGAGGCCGTCGAGCGCTGCGTCTCGGGCGATGCCCAGGTCGACGCCGCGCAGCACGAGCTCGAGAGCCGCTGCCTGACGATCGTCGCCCGCCGACAGCCCGCCGCCGGCGACCTGCGCTTCCTCGGCGCCGTGCTGCAGGCCCTGGCCGACATCGAGCGCGCCGGCGACTACGCCGTCCACGTCGCCCGCGCGGGCGCGGAGCTCGCCAAGCAGCCGCGGGTCAAGAAGTACATCGACATGAACCGCATCATGGGGATCCTCGACGAGATGCTCGAGATGACCATGCGTGCGATGGCCGACGCCGACGCGCAGACCGCCCGCGCGGCGCGCGCGATGGACGAGGAGATCGACGAGCTCTACGACCAGATCCAGCGCGAACTGCTCACCTACATGATGGCGGACCCGCACACGATCGACCGCGCGACGACGCTGCTGGCCACGGCCCGCTACCTCGAACGCTGCGGCGACCACCTCGAGAACGTCAACGAACACATCCTGTTCTGGCTCACCGGCGAACGCATCTGACCTCGTGTGCCGCCTACGGCGGCACCCGTGCCGCCTACGGCGGCACACGAGCCGCATGCGACGGCACACGAGCCGCATGCTACGGCACCAACGCCACCGTCGGCAGCGCCCGCCGCCCCGCGGGTGGTCACGCGCGACCCGCATCGGGACGGGCGCCCGCAGGCTCCCTGGTAGCATCCAGCGATGCTCGAACTCCCCGTCGCCGACGTGAGCCGTGACCCGCCGAGGGGCCCGGACCTGCTGACCCGCCTCGGCCTGCGGCGCTTCACCCGCTGGCGCTACGCCCGCCTCGCCGTGCAGCTGCCGATCCTCGCGCTGGCGGCCTTCGTCGTCGTCGACGGCCTGACCGGCCGCCCGCTCGCCCCGCGCAACGTCGCCACCACGGCGGTGTGGCTCCACTACCGCGGACTCGTCGTGCTCGCCCTGCTGGTCGCCGGCAACCTCTTCTGCGCCGCCTGTCCCCTCATGCTGACGCGCGGTCCCGCACGCTGGGCCAAGCGCCTCTGGGGGCGCGAGCTGCGCTGGCCCCGCGCGCTGCGCTCCAAGGCGCTCGTGCTCGCGCTGATGGTGGCCTTCTTCTACGCCTACGAGGCGTTCGCGCTGTGGAGCAGCCCGTGGCTCACGGCCTGGCTGGCGATCGGCTACTTCGGCGCCGCCTGGGCGATCGACACGCTCTTCCCCGCCGGCACCTTCTGCCGCTACGTGTGCCCGCTCGGCAACTTCAACTTCGCCCTGGCGTCCGTCGCCCCGACGCAGATCGCGACCGTCGACCCCGCCGTCTGCGACGACTGCGCGCACAAGCCCTGCCTGCATGGCCGCATCAGCGACACGGCGGCGCGCGAGGCGCGCTGGCGCGACGACGACGGCGCCCTCCGCGACGCGGTCGACGGCCCGCGCCGCGCCGCGTTCGTGCCGCTGTCGGAGGTCGTGGCACCCAACGGGGCCGGCCGCTTCCCCGGCTGCGAGACCGGCCTGTTCGTCCCGCAGCTCACCTCGAACATGGACTGCACCCTGTGCCTGAACTGCGTGCGCGCCTGCCCGTACGACAACGTCGCGCTGCGCCTGCGCGCGCCCTGGCGCGAGGTCGTGCGCGACGGCTGGCGCCACCGCGGCCGCCGTTGGGCGCTGCTGATGGGCGTGATGCTCGCCTGGTGGGGGTTGCTGAACGCGTTCGCCATGGTGCCCGCGTTCTTCGCGACGGCGGAGGCCATCGCCGCGCTCCTCGGCACCCGCGCCGAGTGGCTGATCCTGGCGCTGCTCTACGCCGGCGTCAGCGCCGCCGGCCTGGGCGCGACCCTCGGCGTCGCGTGGCTCGCGGACCGCGTGGCGCTGGGTCGGCCGTCCGAGCGCCACGCGCTCAGGCGGCCGACCGGGGCGTGGGCGGCGTTCGACCGCTGGGGCTACGTGGTGGTCGTGCTCGGCGTGGGCTTCTGGATCGCCCACTACCTCTTCCACTTCCTCACCGGCGCGCTGGCGATCGTGCCGGTCTTCCAGCACTTCTTCGAGTACCGCGGCTTCGCCATCGACCCGGACTGGCGACTCGCGCAGCTGGTGCCCTCGCGCTGGCTCTTCCCCATCGGCGCCGGCGCCGTGACGCTGGCCGCGGCGCTGGCGCTCGGCGTCACGGCCCGCATCGCCCTGCGCGACTTCGGCGTTCGCGGCCTCGCCGCGATGTGGATCATGGGCGGCTTCGTGCTGCTGGTGAGCGTGCTCGAGGTGCTGCTGCTCGGGCTCCCCATGGAGATGCGCGGCACCCTGCTCGGCCCGCTGACGGGGGTGCCGTGACGCCACGGCGGGGCGCCGCGGCCCTGCTGCTCGTGGCCCTGACGGCGTGGGCCGTCGCCGCGCCGCCGTGCACGATCGACCAGCGCGTGACGGCCCTCGACCCGGACGCCCACCCCGAGCGGATCGTCCTCGACCCCGCCTGGCGCCTGCCACCCGGCTACGCGCCGAGCGACCTGGTGCCGGTGTCGCGGGCCGGGTTCGCGGGCGAGCTGCCGCTACGGGCGATCGCCATCGACGACCTGCGCACGCTGCGGACCGCGGCCGAGGCCGACGGCGTGCGGCTGGCCGTCCAGTCCGCGTACCGCTCCGAGGCCTACCAGGACGCGGTGCACCAGGGCTGGGTGCGGCAGCTCGGGCCCGAGCGCGCGGCCGAGGTCAGCGCCCGGCCCGGCCACTCGGAGCATCAACTCGGCACGGCGGTCGACCTGCGTTCGGCGGACGGCCCGCCGGCCTGGGAACTCGACGACTGGGCGCTCACGCCCGAGGGGGCCTGGGTCGCCGAGCACGCGGCGCGCCACGGCTTCGTGATCAGCTACCCGCGCGACGGGCGCGACGCCAGCTGCTACGGCTACGAGCCCTGGCACCTGCGCTGGGTGGGGCGCGAGGTCGCGGCCACGGCGACCGCCTCCGGGTTAGCCTACCGAGCGTGGCTGTACCTTCACCATCCACCCGTGGAAGCGACGGCGCCGTGAACCGGAACCGTGCCGGCCGCACCCGCCGCGTCGGCGCGAGCGCACCCGCGCTGGCGGCCGCCTTCGCCCTCGCGCTCCTCGTCGGCACCGCGCACGCACACGCGACCCTGGTGTTCGGCACCGTGCGCATCGAGCCGGATCCGCCGCCGCCGGGGACGGCCTTCTCCCTCACCCTGACGTTGGAGGACCCGGCCCTCGCCCCGGTGGAGGACGCCGTGGTGTTCGTCGAGGCCCGGCCGATGCCGTCGGCCGACGCGGCGCTCCCCTCCCCCTCGACGGAGGCGCCCGCGCTGCCGCCGCCCCTGCGGGCCGAGCGCCTGATCGAGGTCGCGCCGGCCGTGTACCGGGCCGAGTTCGAACTGCCCGCGGGCGACGCCTACCACCTGCTCGTCCGCGACCAGACGTACCAGTGGGAGGAGGCGAACGCCTCGGTCGTCCTGCCCCTGCTCGGCAGCCCCGTCGGCGAGCTCCCCTTCATCCTGCCGCCGACGCAGGTCGCACCACGCAGCCTGTGGACGTGGATCGTGTGGCTCGTCGGCCTGCCCCTCCTCGCCGGGATCGTCGTCACGCTGCTGGTGCTGCGCAGCCGGCCGGCCGCCGGCAGGAGCGAGAGCGGCGCTTGAGTCCCTTCGACGCCCTCTCCGGGACGCTCGTCAACACGCTGACGGTGCTGCTCGGTTCCGGCGTCGGCCTGATCCTGCGCGGCCGCCTGCCGAGCCGCATCGGCGCGGTGCTGCTGCAGGCGATCGGGCTGGTGACGCTGGTCATCGGCATCACGGCGGCCGCCGACCTCGGGCGCGTCGACGCGCCACCCGGCGTGGTGCTCGGCCTGATCGCGCTGGCCGCGGGCGCGGCGCTCGGCGAGGCGTGGCGCCTGGGCGACCGCCTGGAGGGGCTGGGCGAGGCCCTGAAGCGGCGCGTGCGCGGTCAGGGGCGCTTCACCGAGGGCTTCGTGGCCGCCTCGCTGCTCTTCTGCGTCGGGCCGATGACGATCGTCGGCAGCCTACAGAACGGCCTGGTGGGCGACGCCTCGCTGCTGCTCCTCAAGGCCACCCTCGACGGGATCTCGTCGATCGCGCTCGCCGCGACCTTCGGCTTCGGCGTGCTGGCCTCGGCGCTGGTGGTGCTGCTGTTCCAGGGCGGCATCGCCCTGGGCGCGAGCGCGATCGCCACCTGGCTGCCCGATCCCGCCGTCGATCCGCGCGTCCTGCTGGTCAACGGCGTCGGCGGCCTGATGATCGTCGGCCTCGGGATCACCCTCCTCGAGTTGCGGCGCATCTCGGTCGCCAGCATGCTTCCGGCGCTCCCGCTGGTCGTGGTGCTCTACGAGATCGTGCGGCGGCTGGGTTGAGCGTTCAGGTGCCTCCGCGCCTCCGCGCGGACGCACCTGCGGTAACCTCGCCCCCGTGCCCCACCTCGACGACGATCAGCTGCAGGCGTTGGCGCGGCTCGCGCGGCTCGACCTGACGACCGCCGACCGCGAGGCCCTGGGCGCCGACCTCGAACGGATCCTGGCGTACGTGGAGCGTCTGGCCGGCTTCGACGACCCCGCCGTCGAACCGCTGCGCCATCCGAACCTGGAGGTGGGCGACGGCGAGCCGGCCGGCCACCGGCCGGACGACCTGCGCCCCGACGTCGCGCGGAGCGGCCTGCCGCGGTCGGCGCTCGAGGCCCTCGCGCCCGCCTGGCGCGACGACCGCTTCGAGGTGCCGCGGACGGTCGAGCAGGACGGCTGAGCGGCCGGCTTCAGCGCAGGCGATCGCGCCCCAGGTAGGGGCGCAACACGGCCGGCACGACGACCTCGCCGTCCTCCGTCTGGTGCGTCTCCAGCAGGGCCGCCATCGTGCGCGGGAAGGCCAGGGCGGAGCCGTTGAGCGTGTGCACCAGGCGCGTCTTGCCCTGCCCCTGGGCCCCGCCGGGCCGGCAGCGGGTCTCGAGGCGGGCCGCCTGGAAGGCCTCCATGTTCGACACCGACGAGACCTCCAGCCAGCGCGCCTGCCCCGGGCTCCAGACCTCCAGGTCGTACTTCTTCGCCTGCGTGAAGCCCATGTCGCCGCTGCACATCAGCAGCCGCCGGTACGCGAGCCCCAGGTCGACGAGCATCCGCTCGGCGATGGCCGTCATCGCCTCGAGCGCGTCGTAGCTCTCCTCGGGCAGCGCGAGCACGACCATCTCGACCTTGTCGAACTGGTGCAGGCGGTTCAGCCCGCGCACGTCCTTGCCGTAGCTGCCGGCCTCGCGCCGGAAGCAGGGGGTGAACGCACAGTAGCGCAGCGGCAGCGCGGCCTCGTCCAGGATCTGGCCGCGATGCAGGTTGGTGACCGGGACCTCCGAGGTGGGGATCAGGTAGAACCCATCCGCCACCTGGTACATCTGCCCCTCCTTGTCGGGCAGCTGGCCGGTCGCGGTGGCCGACTCGGCGTTGACCAGCAGGGGCGGCGCGACCTCGGTGAAGCCCTCGTCGGTGAGCCGGTCGAGGAAGAACGACGTCAGCGCGCGCACCAGTCGAGCGCCGTCAGCGCGGAAGACCGGGAAGCCCGCGCCGGTGACGGCCGTGCCGGCGGCGAAGTCGATCCAGCCGCGCGCCTCGGCGAGCTCCCAGTGCGGCCGCAGCCCCTCGCCCCCGCGGCGCTCACCGTGCTCGGCGACGACGACGTTCTGCTCCGGCCCCTCGCCGTACGGCACCGACGGGTGCGGGAGGTTGGGGATCTCGAGGAGCAACGCGTCGACGCGGGCGGCGAGCTCGCGGTCGCGCTCCTCGCTCCGCTTGACCTCGGTGGCGAGGCCGGCGACCCCGGCCATGAGGTCGGCGGCGTCCTCGCCCCGACGCTTGCGCTCGCCGATCTCCCGGCTGCGGGCGTTGCGCTCGGCCTGCAGCGCCTCCAGCTCGCGCCGCAGCGACCGCCGCTCCGCGTCGGCCGCGAGGAGCTCGTCGAGGCGCGGCTCGGCGTCGAACAGCTGTTTGGCGCGGATGGCCGCGCGGACGTCGTCGGGTCGTTCGCGGAGGGTACGGAGCTCGAGCATCGCCGCCAGTCTACCCGCGCCCGGGGCGTCGTTCGCCACGTGATAGCCTCTGGGCGTGCCGATCGAGGGCTTCACCTACCGCCTCAACGCTCGCGGCCGCCCCGCCGGCCGGTTGATCCTGCGCACGGGCGAGCGCGGTCGCACGGCGCTCGTCGAGGCGCGCATGCAGCTCCAGGGGGTCCTCGGAAACGCGACCTGGACCCAGACGAGCCGCTGCCACCCGCAGCGGCACCACTCGCTGCGCTGGCACGAGGCGAGCGAGGGCGGCGGCGACGCCCGCAGCTACGAGGTCCGCTTCGACGCCGACAGCGGGCTGGTCACCGCCACCCGCGGCCGCCAGGACCAGGCGACCATCCCCTACCTGCGCCCGTACCGCGATCCGCTCTCGCTGCTGCGCGAGCTGCGCGCCGTGACGGCCGCGGCGGCCGCCGGCACCCCGGTGCCGGCCGTCCCCTGGCGCGTGCCGCTGCTCGGCAAGGACGTGACCGTCGCACGCGCCGACGACGTGGAACTCGAGATCCTGGGGCAGCGTCGCCGCGCGCGCGCCTACACGCTGCACCCGGGCGGCAGCGTCGTCGTCGTGGACCTGGCGCCGCCCCACGCCATCGTCAGGCTGGTGCAGCGGCTGCCGGACGCCCTCCTGGAGGCGACGCTGGTCGACGTCTCGGAGGAACAGACGATGAGCGGCTGGGACGAGCCGCAGGAGCCGGCGACCAAGCGCACCGGCGGCCGTCGCCGCAGCCGCCGAAAGCGGCGCGGTCGCGGTCGTGGGTGACGAGCCGATCCACGCGTCCGACGGCGGCGACGCCTACCTCGCTGCCAGCGACTGGCTGACCCGACAGCGGCGCGCGGGTCGTCCGCGCGACCCGCGGGTGGCACGGACGCTGCTCGACGCCCTGGGCGCGCCGGACCCGCCGCGGGTGCTCCACGTGGTGGGCACCAACGGGAAGGGCACGGTCGCGCATCTGCTGGCGGCGATGGCCCAGGCCCAGGGACTGCGCACCGGCCGCTTCACGTCGCCGCACGTCGAGGACCTGCGCGAGCGCGTCGCCATCGACGGCCAGCCGATCGGCGCCGAGGAGGTGACGGCGTTCGTCGCCCGGGTCCGCCCGCTGGGGCGCGACGGCATCGGCTTCTTCGAGTGGACGCTGGCCCTCGCCGTCGACGCCTTCCACCGGCACGGCGTGGAGCTGGCGGTGGTGGAGGCGGGGGTGGGCGCCCGGTCCGACGCGACCCTGGCCCTGACCGGGGTGATCGGCACGGTCCTGACCAACGTCGACCTCGACCACGTGGAGACGATCGGGCCCACGCTGCTCGACGTGGCCCGCGAGAAGGCCGCCGTCGCCCGGCCGGGGGTGCCTCTGGTGACCGGCGCCCGCGGCGAGGCGCTGGCCCTGGTGCAGGCCGTCGCCGCGGACGTCGGCGCCCCGCTGTGGGTCGTCGACGCGGCGCACGCGCTCGCCCGCTGGCCCGCGGAGGCGCCCACGGTCGACGCGGGGTGGCCGCCGACCCGCGTCGAGAACGCCCGGTCGGCACTGACCCTCGCTCGGCTGCTCGGCTGGGACGAGGCGTCGCTCGCGCGCGGGCTCGCCTCGCCGCCACCACCGGCGCGCTTCGAACGCTTCCGCCTGCTCGTCGACGGCCGGGCGGTCTCGGCCGTCCTCGACGGCGCCCACGACCCGACGGCAGCCGCGCGGCTCGCCGACGCGCTCCCCACTGGCTACGCCCTCGTCTTCGCCAACCTCGCCCGCAAGCGCGGGCTCGACGCCCTCGGGCCGCTGAGGGCCCGCGCCGGCTCGGTGTGGTTGACCAGCGCCGAACCGGGCGAGGACCCGCCGCCGGCGCCGACCGGCCCCGGTCCCGCGACGAGCGTCGAGCCCGTGCTGGAAGAGGCCCTGGCCGCGGCGGCGCACGACGCCGCGGCCCGCGGCGCGCCGCTGGTCGTCGCCGGCTCCCTGCACCTGGCGGGGCACGCGCGCCCCTGGCTGCGGCGGATGGCGTTGGCGGCGGCCATGGCTGACGCGAACGCACCCGACGCGGGTGCTATGCTCGCCGGCCGATGGGACGCGTCGGGTTCGTCAGCCTAGGTTGCCCCAAGGCGCTCGTGGACAGCGAGCGCATCCTCACGGAGTTGCGCGCGGACGGCTACGACCTCGTGCGCAGCTACGCGGAGGCCGACGTCGTGGTCGTCAACACCTGCGGCTTCATCACGCCGGCCGTGGAGGAGTCGCTGGCCGCGATCGGCGAGGCGCTCGACGGCAACGGTCGCGTCATCGTCACCGGCTGCCTGGGCGAGCGCCCCGAGGAGATCCTGGCCCGCCACCCGGGCGTGCTCGCGGTGACCGGCCAGGCCGACGTCGCGGGCGTCCTGGCCGCCGTCCGCGCCGCGCTGCCGCGCGACGAGCCCGCCTTCGCCCGACTTCTCCCGCTGGCCAGCGACGGGCGCGGCGCGGCGCTCAAGCGCGGCGTCAAGCTGACGCCGCGGCACTACAGCTACCTCAAGGTCGCCGAGGGCTGCGACCACACCTGCAGCTTCTGCATCATCCCGCACATGCGCGGCAAGCAGGTCAGCCGTGATGCCGCGGACGTCCTGTACGAGGCGACGCGCCTGGTCGCGACCGGCACCAAGGAGCTGATCGTCATCGCGCAGGACACGAGCGCGTACGGACGCGACCTGCGCCACCGGCCGAGCGACTTCCAGGGCCGGCCGGTCGCCGCGGACCTGGTGCCGCTCGTGCGCGAGCTCGCCGACCTGGGCGCGTGGGTGCGGCTGCACTACGTCTACCCCTACCCGCAGGTGCGCGAGCTGATCCCGCTGATGGCGGAGGGCCGCCTGCTGCCGTACCTCGACGTGCCGCTGCAGCACGCCTCGCCCCGGGTGCTGCGCGCGATGCGTCGCCCGGGCGGCGCCGAGAGCCACCTGGCGACGCTGCGCGGCTGGCGCGAGATCTGCCCCGAGCTGGCGATCCGCTCGACCTTCATCGTGGGCTTCCCCGGCGAGACCGAGGAGGACGTCGACCTGCTCGTCGACTTCCTGGGCGAGGCGCGCCTCGACCGCGTGGGGGCGTTCACCTACTCCGAGGTCCCGGGTGCCGCGGCCAACGCGCTGCCGGGCGCCGTGCCGGAGGAGGTCAAGCACGAGCGCTACGACCGCGTCATGCGAGCGCAGCAGCGGGTGTCGAGCGAGATCCAGGCGGCCAAGGTCGGCCGGGTGCTGCAGGTGATCGTCGACGACGTGGGCGACCTGCCCGGCGAGATGGTCGGCCGCAGCCAGGCCGACGCGCCCGACGTCGACGGGCGCGTGACGCTCGACACGGACGGCACGGTCGTCATCGGCGACGTCGTCGAGGCGCAGGTCCTCGGGGCCGACGCCTACGACCTCCGGGCGCGCGCGCTGCGCACCGTGCCGTGGCGTCCGAACGTGCCGGCCTGGGGCACCGCGCTCGCGCGGGTCCGTTAGCCCCTGACCGGCCCGCGCCGCGCGGCCAGTCGCTCGAACTCCGCCTCGTTGACGTCGCCGCGCCCGCCGGCGCGCTGGGTGATCATCAGCTGCAGCTCGTGGGGGCTGGTGGCGGCGTAGACGGCGTCCTCGAGGCGGATCGAGCCGCCGAGGTAGAGGTCCACCAGGTGCTGGTCGAAGGTCTGCATGCCGCGCAGGTTGTCCTGCATGAGCGCGTCCTTGATGAGCCCGGTCTTGGTCTCGTCCTTGATGTAGTCGCGGATCAGCGGGGTGTTGACGAGGACCTCGGTCGCCAGCGTGCGCCCCGGCCCGTCGGCGCGGGGCAGCAGCCGCTGCGAGAGGATGCCGAGCAGCGACTCCGACAGCAGCATGCGGATCTGGTTGCGCTCGTACGGCGGGAAGAAGTCGATGACGCGGTTGACCGTGCGGATGGCGTCCAGCGTGTGCAGGGTCGAGAGCACCAGGTGACCGGTCTGCGCGGCCGTCAGCGCCGCCTCCACGGTCGCCTTGTCGCGCATCTCGCCGACCATGATGACGTCCGGGTCCTGGCGCATCGCGTACTTCAGCGCATCGACGAAGTCGGCGGTGTCGAGGCCGATCTCGCGCTGGATGACCAGCGACTGCTGGTTGCGGTGCAGGAACTCGATCGGGTCCTCGATCGTCACCACGTTCTTCGGGAAGCGCCGGTTGATGAAGTCGACCATGGCGGCGAGCGTGGTGGACTTGCCGGACCCGGTCGGGCCGGTCACGAGCACCAGGCCGCGCGGCTGGCTGGCCAGCTCGCTGACGACGGCCGGCGGCAGGCCGAGCGCCTCGAAGGAGGGGATCGCGTCGGCCACCACGCGCATGACCACGCCGATCGAGCCGCGCTGGCGCATGAGGTTGCAGCGGAAGCGCGCCACGGCCGGGATGGTGAAGGCGAAGTCGAGCTCGTGCCGGTGGGCGAACAGCGCCCGCTGCGAGTCGGTCATCATCGCCATGGCGATCTGCTCGGTCTGCTCGGGGGTGAGCACCGGCACCCCCTCGTAGGCGATGAGGTCGCCGTCGAGGCGCAGGTGGGGCGGCGCGCCCGCCTGCAGGTGGATGTCGGATGCACCGCGCGCGACCATGCTCTTGAGCAGGTCGGCCATGCGCAGGCCACGGGCGGCGGTGTCGCTCACGGCGCCACCACGATCGGCAACGGCAGGCTGGGACGCTGGATCATGTCGCAGTCTAGCCGCCCGCGCGCGTGTGGTCTGTGAAACCGTCCGCGGCCGCCGGACCGGCACGGAGGCCCGGCCACCGCCGCGACGATGCGGCGCGACGCGGACCCCATCGCGCGCACGATGACGGGGCCCCGCCGCGCGCTCAGCGACGCGGAGGCAACCCGAGCGCCGCCTGCTCGACCGCGTCGCGGATGGCGTTGCGCAGCGCGCTGGCCACGATCGACTGGCGCACGGTGCCGACGCGCAGCAGCCGCAGCGCCTGCTGTAGGCCGTCGACCGAGACCTCCGCGTCCGTCCCGCGGCCGATGCCGCTGCCGATGCCCAGGATGCGGCCGGTGGCCACCTCGACGAAGCGGAGCTCGACGCCGACCTGGACGGTGGTCAACGTCGCGCCACCGAGGAAGCCGGGGACGACGGCGCTGGCGCGGTCGATCGACAGCTCCGTCACCGCGCCCACCAGGATCAGTTCGGCGCCCACCAGCCGCCCGACGTCGGCGACGGTCGCCGCGTCGAAGCGTCCGGTGTCGCCCAGGTCCTGCTCGGCGAGCACCGCCGCGAGTTCGCGGCGCTCGACCAGCTGGAAGCGACCCAGCTCGAAGAGCTCGCGGGTCACGATGTCGCCGATCCCGCTGCCCAGGTCGGTGAACAGCCGAGCGTCGCGCTCACGCGCGGGCAGCAGGCTGACGTCGACGCGCGTGGGCTCGGCCTCGATGTCGTAGACGGCGACGACGTAGCGCTGCTCTGCGTCGATCGGCGGCAGCCGGAAGGGGCGGACGTCGGCGCCCTCCCCGCCGGTGGCGGGCGCACAACCGACGAGACCGACGAGCAGCGCCAGCACGGCGAGGCGTGCGGCGGAAGGGCGGCGATGGCGCGCGTGGTTCGGCATACCGCCCATGCTAACCGGCGCCCCGATGAGGGGGCGCCGGCGCGGGATCGTGCCGGACGCGACTCAGGCGGCGGTCTGCGCGGCGCGCTCCTTGGCCTGGCGCTCGTCGTCGCGCGACTCGAGCTTCGACTTGATGCGCTTGAGGACGGTGACCTCCTCCAGCGCGCGCTGGTCGAGCACGCTGCGGATGTCCTTGATCTGGCGACCGATGTTGGGGATCACCAGCTGCTCCAGCGCGTTCACGCGGCGGCTGGTCTTCTTGATCTCCTCGCCGATGCGCCGCAATCTCGTCTCGGTCGCGGCGACGCGGACGATCGCCTCCGTCAGGGCACGGAACTGGGCGGCGGTGTCGAGCGTGCGCGCCCCCACGCCCATCGGCGAGAACGGCAGCTCGGCGTCGCCGAACTCCGGTGGCTGGACTTGGGGCACCTTGACGCCGAACAGGTTCTCGACCTTGATCTCGACGTCGAGCGCCCGGCCCTCGGCCAAGCCGAGCGAGCGCAACGACTCGGGACCGTCCCAGGCGTTCGCCAGGAAGAGCGACAGGTAGGCCTCCTGGCTCGCCTCGGTGAGCGCCCGCCGCGCCGCGAGCGAGGTCTTGACCAGCGCGAAGAACTCGCCGATCAGCGCGTCGCGCTTGCGCTTCAGGAGGTCGGCCCCCCGCACGGCCAGCTTGAGCTGATCGCGCCGCTGCAGCAGGTTCGAGCGGGTGGGGGCGATGTTCTCGGCCACGGGTCGCCTCCCCTCAGATCCCGGACTTCGCGGCGCCCCACAGCTCGTCCATCTTGGCGCCGTAGTACTTGTCGATCTGGTCGTTGGAGAGGCGGGTCAGCTCGCTCTTCGGCAGCTTGGACAGGATCGACCAGGCGATCGTGAGCGAGTCGTCGACCGTGCGGTTCTCGCTGCCCTGGTTGATGAACGACTTCTCGAACTCGTCGGCGAACTTCAGGTACAGCTTGTCGTTCTCCGACAGGGCGTCCTCGCCGGTGATCGCCACCAGCCGCCGCAGGTCCAGGCCGTTGGCGTAGGCCGCCTGCAGCTGGTCCGCGACGTTCTTGTGGTCCTTGCGCGTCTTGCCCTCGCCGATGCCGTTGTTCATCAGGCGCGAGAGCGACGGACCCGGGTTGATCGGCGGGTAGATGCCCTTGTTGTGCAGGTCGCGCGCCAGGTAGATCTGCCCCTCGGTGATGTAGCCGGTGAGGTCGGGGATGGGGTGCGTGACGTCGTCGTCGGGCATCGACAGGATCGGCAGCTGCGTGACCGAGCCCTTCTTGCCCTGCACCACGCCGGCGCGCTCGTAGATCGACGCGAGGTCGGTGTACATGTAGCCGGGGTAGCCACGGCGGCCCGGGATCTCCTCGCGCGCGCCGCCGATCTCGCGCAGCGCCTCGCAGTAGTTGGTCATGTCGGTCAGGATGACGAGCACGTGGTAGTCGTGCTCGAACGCGAGGTACTCGGCCGCCGTCAGCGCCATCTTGGGCGTCAGCAGCCGCTCCACCGCCGGGTCGTCGGCCTTGTTCAGGAACAGCACCGACCGCGCCAGCGCGCCCGTGCGCTCGAACTCCTGGGTGAAGAAGGTCAGCTCGCGCTGGGTGACGCCCATCGCCGCGAACACGACCGCGAACTCCGTGTCCTCGCCGATGACGGTCGCCTGACGGGCGATCTGGGCGGCGAGCTCGTTGGCCGGCAGGCCCGAGCCGGAGAAGATCGGCAGCTTCTGGCCGCGCACCAGGCTGATGAGCGTGTCGATCGTCGAGATGCCCGTCTGGATGAACTCCTCGGGCTTCTCGCGGGCCACCGGGTTGATCGGCGCGCCGCCGATCGGCAGTCGCTGCTCGGCGACGACCGGCGGGAGGCCGTCGATCGCCTGCCCGATGCCGTTGAAGCGGCGCCCGATCATGTCCCTCGACACCCCGAGGCGCGCGACGTCCTCGACGAGGTTGACGGTGGTGCTGGAGAGGTCGATCCCCGAGGTCTCCTCGAAGACCTGCAGGACCGTGTACTCCTTCGACACCTCGATGACCTGCCCGCCGCGCTCCCGACCGCTGCCGTCGACGATGCGCACGATGGCGTTGTAGGAGAGGTCGGGGGCGTTCTGCAGGAACAACAGCGGGCCCGAGACGTAGCTGACCTCGGTGTAGGTCTTCTTCAAGAGCTTCTGGGTCATGGGGACTCCCCGGCCTCAGGCCGCGACGGCGAAGGCGCCGTCCAGGGCGGAGAGGACCTCGTCGCGGTAGGCGTCGAACTTCTCCTCCTCGACGTAACGCGAGCGGTTGATCTTCTCGACCACCGGGTCGCTCAGGATGTCGTCGACGGTGGCGCCCTTGTCGAGCGCGACCTTGGCGACGTCGTAGAACTTGAGCATCATCCGGAGCATGCCGGTGGCCTTGCTCATCGAGCAGCTGGCGTCGACCGGGTCGAAGCCGTTCTGCTGCAGGAAGTCCTGCCGCAGGATGCGGCCCGCCTCGATGATCAGCCGCTCCTGGTCCTGCAGCGCGTCGGGGCCGACGAGCTGGACGACCTCCTGCAGGTCGCTCTCGCGCTGCAGCAGGCCGACGGCGGTGTCGACGAGCTCCGGGAAGTCCTCGGCGACGTGCTCGCGGTACCAGGGCTCGAGGATGCCGCCGAACAGGGTGTAGGAGCGGTTCCAGTTGATGGCCGGGAAGTGCCGCCGGCGCGCCAGCGAGGCGTCGAGCGCCCAGAAGCAGCCGGTGATGCGCAGGGTCGCCTGGGTGACGGGCTCGGAGAAGTCGCCGCCGGCGGGGCTGACGGCGCCGATGATCGACACCGCGCCCTCGTCGCCCGCCAGCGTGGTGACGCGGCCGCCTCGCTCGTAGAAGGCGGCGAGGCGCGAGCTGAGGTAGGGCGGGTAGCCCTCCTCGGCCGGCATCTCCTCGAGGCGCGAGCTGATCTCGCGCAGCGCCTCGGCCCAGCGGCTGGTGGAGTCCGCCATCAGCGAGACGCCGTAGCCCTGGTCACGGAAGTACTCGGCGAGCGTGATGCCGGTGTAGATCGAGGCCTCGCGGGCGGCCACCGGCATGTTCGAGGTGTTCGCGATCAGCACCGTGCGCTGCATGAGCGGGTTGCCGGTCTTGGGGTCCTCCAGCTCGGGGAACTCGACCAGCACGTCGGTCATCTCGTTACCGCGCTCGCCGCAGCCGACGTAGACGACGATGTCCGCGTTGCCGTACTTGGCGACCGACTGCTGCGTGACGGTCTTGCCGGAGCCGAAGGGGCCGGGGATCGCCGCGGTGCCGCCCATCGTCAGCGGGAAGAGGACGTCGAGGATGCGCATGCCGGTGAGGAAGGGGGTGATGGGGTCGAGCTTCTTCGTGACCGGGCGCGGCTGCCGCACCGGCCAGGCATGCACCATGCGGATCTCGGTGCCGTCCTCGAGCGTGGCGACGACGTCGTCGATCGTGTACTCGCCGGCGGCCGCGATCGTCTTGATCGTGCCATTGACCCGCGGCGGAACCAGGATCTTGTGGGTGAAGGTGAACTCGGGGACCGTGCCGATGGGCTGGCCGCCGTGCACCTCGTCGCCGACCGCCACCCCGGGCGTGAACGCCCACGTCGCCTCGCGCGACAGCGCGTTGACGGTGATGCCGCGGTCGATGTAGGTGCCCGACGCCTGCATGATCTTGTCGAGCGGGCGTTGGATCCCGTCGAAGATACCGTTGAGCATGCCGGGCCCGAGCTCGACCGCCAACGGCAGGCCCGTCGAGGCGACCGGCTCGCCGACCTTGAGGCCGGCGGTGTCCTCGTAGACCTGCACGAACGCGGTCTCCCCGTCGAGCCGGATGATCTCGCCGACGAGGTTCTCGGTCCCCACACGCACGATGTCGTACATGCGGGCACCCATCATCCCCTCGGCGATCACGGCCGGACCCGAGATGCGTTGAATCTTGCCTTCGATGGCCATGAAGCCTCCAGGTAGCGTCTGGTGCGCGTTGCCCGGCGGTTGCCCGCCGAGCCCAGCGCCTTCAGTCGAGCTTGATGTCGAAGCCGATCGCGCTGCGGACCAGGTCCTTCATGTAGCGGGTCGCATCGGCTTCGTGGTCGAACGCCGCCGAGAGGCCGGGCATCGGGAGCAGCACCGGCAGATCGCGGCCGCGCATCACGCGTTCCATCGCCTTGACCGGATCACCCAGCAGGCCCTCGTCGACGACCACGAGCCCGTAGCCGTCCGACGCGATCGCCTGCTCGAGGTCGCGGTGCGCGTCCTCTACGGTGGTCTCGAGCGTCTCGACGCCCGCCAGGCGGAAGCCGATGGCGGTCTCGGCGTCGGTCACGACGAGCATCCTAGGCATCGCCCAACTCCTTCGCCAGCGCCGCACGCGGCACGCCGTAGTACTTCCCGCGCGCCAGCAGGCGCAGCTGCGCCGTCTCGCGCTCCTTGCGCCGCAGGTAGTCCGCGACCAGGCCGACGTCGAGCGGGTCGAGCGACAGGCGCCGCAAGATGAGGTCGAGCGCGCCCACCAGGCGGGACTCGGCCTCGGTCACGTCGACGGCCCCCGACACGGGCGCCAGGACGCCGCTCAACTGCGGCAGCGGCTCACCCCGCGGGAGCGCGGCGACGCGGGCGTAGGCGGCCGGCGTCAGGTCGCGCCCGCCGGCCAGGAAGTAGTCGTCGGCGTCCGTGCCTCGGCCGCGGAGCTTGAGTGCCGTGCGCAGGTTGGTCGCGTCGATCTCGGCCCGGGCCCAGCGACGGAAGCCGGCCGGCGCCGGCAGGCGTTGGGCGTCCGCCGCCCACTGCGCGTAGAAGGCGCGGTCGAGGGCGACCTCGAAGCGCAACAGGTCGCCGTCCTCGCGGTAGTCGGCCGCCGCCCGGCGGAAGGCCTCCACGAGCGGGTGCCTGGCGATCGCCAGGACCTGGCCCGCCGACGCGACGTCCTCTGCGCTGGCCATCGCCCGCAGGACGCCGGCGTTCAGCGATCCCGCCGGCAGCACGGCGACCATCGTCTCGTCGGCGTCGCGGCCGGCGTGAAGCCCGCGAACGACGGCCTTGAGGTTGGCGAGGTCGTAGCGCCGCACGAGCAGCGCGATCAGCTCGTGGGCCGCGCCCTTGGAGGCATCGAGCAGCAGACGGGTGACGCGGACGAAACTGCGCGCGAGCGCGGCGTCGACGGCGGCCAACGGTTCGTGCTGGCCGCGCGCCTCCTCCAGGTCACGGGCGTAGGGTGACTGTGCCAGCGCGGTAGAGAGCGCCGCGAAACCCTCGACGTCGACCTGCTCGCCGATGAAACCCTCGGGCAGCAGGCGGGACCGGAGGCCACGCACGCGGGCGTTGACGTAACCGAAGTCCGCCGCCATCGTCAGACGTCCTCGGTGGTTTCGTCCGGCGGAGCGGCGGCCGACGCCTCGACGTCCGCCGCGAACAGGAGCCGCGAGACCTCCGCCGCCAGTTCGCCCTCCAGGGCGGAAAGGCGGGCGGTCAGGCTGTTCTCCACCGCGCTGTGGCG
Source organism: Trueperaceae bacterium (assembly GCA_011390735.1). Taxonomy (GTDB): domain Bacteria; phylum Deinococcota; class Deinococci; order Deinococcales; family Trueperaceae; genus JAABTL01. The sequence continues at coordinate 22,869 of JAABRV010000021.1, forward strand.
CTTGGAGCGGACGCGCACGCCGAGCGCCAGGCTCTCGTCGCCCTCGACGGGCGCGTCGACCTTGGCCGCCTTGGCGAGCGCGCTCACCACCGCCACGTCGGAGGGGGCCGCCTCGATCACGGCGACGTCGTCACGCCCGATGTCGTCGAGCGCCTCGACCAACAGCCGTTGGAGGATCCCCTTGTAGGCCTTCGCGTCCCCCGGCAGCCCGGCCAGGCGCTCCCGCACATGCCCGAACACCTGCTCGAGCGCGGCATGCTGCGCCTGCAACTTCAGCGCCGCGGCCTCGAGTTGCGCCGCGGAGCGCGCACGCACCAGGGCGGCATCGCGCTGCGCCTCGGCGGCACGCCGCCGCTTCGCCAGGAGCTGCTCGGCCTCGGTCTGCGCCGCCGCCACCTCGGCCGCGGCGCGGTCGCGCGCCTCGGACAAGATGGACTCGATCTCGGCGCTCGCCTCACGCTCGAGCAGAGCCGAAAGGTCCGACATGGGGTTCAGCCAACCTGGCCGTTGAGCAGGAACGCGATGACGAAGCCGAAGATGATGATCGTCTCGGGGATGACCAGGTAGATGAGGATCTGACCGAACGCCGCGGGGCGCTCGACCAGGGCGCCGACGCCGGCGGTGCCGATGGCGGCCATGGCCCAGGCCGTGGCGATCGCCGAGATCCCGATGGCGAGTGCGGCCGCGAAGGCGATCAGGCCGGCCGTGATGCCGCCGTCGTTCTGCGCGAAGGCCAGCGTGAAGGGGGCGGCGACGACGAGCAGAGCGAGGACGCGAACGAGCTTGTGGTTCATGACTTACCTCCCAGGAGCTTGAACGGCTGGTACGGGCGGCCGGAGGCCTCGTAGAAGCCGAACTTGGTGTAGAACTCCACGTACTGCAGACGCAGCGGCTGCAGCGTGTAGCCAATGATCTTGAGCACCAGCGCGAGCAGGTGCACGAACACGCCGACCACGATCCCGAGCACGGGACCGATGACCGGCAGGGTGTCGGCGAGGGCGAAGCCGAGCTGGGTCGCGAGCTTGGCGACGAGCGCGGCCGCCAGGCCGACGGCGAAGATACGCAAGTAACTAAGGATGTTGCCGC
>JAABRV010000206.1 GCA_011390735.1 Trueperaceae bacterium
GTCACCGGCTCGAACGTCGCCAACATGGGCCTCATCTTGGGGGCGACGGCGATCTTCTACCCGCTCGCCACCGACTGGTCGTTCCTGCGCCGCGAGGTCCCGTGGCTGCTCGGCGTCACGCTGCTGGTGATCCCGCTGGCCTACGACGGCGCGCTCGGCCGCGTCGAGGGCGGCCTGCTCTTCACCGTCCTGATCGTCTTCCTGGTCCTCATGTTCCGGCAAGGGGGGGCGCCCGGCGCCGGCATCGTGGCGGCCGACCCCGCGGGCACGCCCGCGTGGCGCTCGGCGCTGTGGGTGGCGGGCGGGATCGCCGTCTTGGCGATCGGCGCGCAGGCGCTCGTCGCCGGCGCCACGACGCTGGCGACCCAGTGGGGGGTGCCCGAGCGGGTCATCGGCCTCACGCTGGTCGCCATCGGCACGAGCCTCCCCGAGTTGGCCAGCAGCCTGGTGGCCGCCCTGAAGCGCGAGACCGACATCATCCTGGGCAACGTCGTCGGATCGAACCTCTTCAACCTGCTCGCGGTGTTGGGCACGGCGTCGCTCGTCCACCCGATCGACGTGCCCCCGGCGGGTCTGCGCATCGACCTGTGGGTGATGCTCGCCTTCACGCTCGCGGTGGTGGCGCTGCTGCTGTGGCGCGGGCCGCGCTTGGGGCGCAAACGCGGCGGGTTCCTGCTGGCCGCGTACGTCACCTACGTGGTGGTGCTGTTCGTCTGAGGGCGGGCGCCCCGCGTGGGATCAGCCCGGCGGCAGGGCCGCCACGCACTCGACTTCGACGAGCGCGTCCTTGGGCAAGCGCGCCACCTGGACGGTGCTGCGCGCCGGCTTGGCGTCGCCCACCCAGCGCGCGTAGACCTCGTTGAAAGCGGCGAAGTCGTTCATGTCCGCGAGGAAGCACGTGGTCTTGACCGCGAACGCCAACGACGTGCCCGCGGCCTCGAGCACCGCCGCCAGGTTGGCCATCGCCTGCTCGGTCTGCACGGCCACGTCGCCCTCGACCAAGCTGCCGTCGAGGGTCAGCGGGATGCTCCCCGACGTGAAGACGAGGTCGCCGATGCGGACCGCTTGGACGTAGGGGCCGATGGCGGCCGGGGCTCGGTCGGTCTGGATGGTTTGGCGCATGCGGTCAGCATACGCGCCGCAGGCGCCGGGCCGTAGGCCCGCGCCGTCCGCAACGCGCCGCAGGCGCCGGGGGCGAAGCCCCCGCGCCGTCCGCGGCGCGCTCAGACCGGCGCCAGCGTCCCCGTCCAGATCATCCAGCAGAGCACCGACTTGGCCGCCAGGCTGAGGATGATGTAGACCCGCTCGCCGTAGACGTAGTCGCGCCAGGGGCCGACCTTGGCGTACTGCAGCACCATGTTCACGGCGAAGATGTTGAAGAAGACGAACAGCGTCGGGATGATCACGTACACGAAGGCGGGCGGGCCCTGGTCGCCCGAGTTGACGGCGCCGTAGAAGTACAGGAAGACGACGACCCACGGCACGATGCCGGCGACGCAGCCGTAGACGAAGGCGGTCCAGTCGACCCGCTTGGTGAAGAAGTTGTGCTTCTCCATCAGGATGCCGAAGAGGTTCATGCTGGCGTTGAGGAAGAAGATCAGGAGGATCGCGCCCAGGTCCCATAGGCCGGTGAGCATGCCGATGAGCACGATCATCAGGCTCGAGCTGAGCGCGTACTCGTAGAAGCGCACGGGGTTCATCCCGCTGCGCAGGTCGCGCGCGTAGCGCTCGAAGCCGATCGTCGCCAGGTAGCCGTGCGCCACCGCGGAGATGAGCAGGAAGGCCGCGACGGCCGGACCGAACGGGAGCTCGTACAGGAGCTGGGGGTCGGTCGTGAGCGCGAAGGTCGCCGGGTCGAAGCTCAGGAAGTTGGTGAAGATGGGGTAGGTCGTGTCGTTGCTGATCGCGATCATCAGCACGCCCTGCACCAGGTGCAGCAGGCCCATCACGGCGTTGAAGCGCCGCAGGCCCCTCAGCTTCTCGTCGCTGACGGGGACGCGGTAGGTGGATGCGGCGGCGGTGGCGGTGGTCATGGGGCTCCGTCCCTCCGCGGCGTGCGGCCGCGGGCGTGTTCCCGACTCGAATCGTACGCCTTGCGGGGGGCAGGCGCCCCGCCTCCGTCGCGGTCGCGCTGGGCGGGCGCGGGTGGGCGCGTCATCCGCGCCAGAGCGAGAACACCAGGAACAGCAGCACCAGGTAGAGCGACCCCACGATCCAGCCGCGGTACGGGTACCAGGCGTGGTTGCGGAGCGCCCGCAGCGGCGACCGCGCCGGGAAGGCCGCCTCGACCTCGCGGATGCCGGACTGGGTGCCGCGGACCTCGACCGAGGTGGGCTCGTCGATCTCGTCGGGGAGCTCGTAGCGCTTCGGTCGCGACCCGACGTCCTGCACGTGGACCACGAGGGCGGTGACGTTGTCCGGCGCGCCGCGGTCGTTCGACTCGGCGACGAGCAGGTCGGCGGCGGCCTGCGGGGGGTGGTCGGACACGATCTGTCGGATCAGCCCCTCGGAGACGAGCATCGAGACGCCGTCGGAGCAGAGCAGGAAGCGGTCGCCCGGCCGCACCTCGGTCGCGCCCAGGTCGAGCCGGAACGACTCGGTCGCCCCGAGCGCGTTGGTGATCACGTTGCGCCAGCGGTGGCGGCGCGCCTCGTCGGCCGTCAGCAGCCCCTGCCGCACCCGGTCGGCCACCCAGGAGTGGTCGTGCGTGAGCTGCGCCAGCACGCCGTCGCGCAGCCGGTACGCCCGCGAATCGCCCACGTGGCCGATCAGGCCCACCTGGTCGTCGACGACGAGCGCCGTGAGCGTGGTCCCCATGCCGTGGTTCTCGGGGTTGGCGGTGGCCGCGGCGTGCACGTCGAGGTTCGCGGTCTGCGCGGCGCGCGCCATGGCGGCGGGCACGTGGGCGCGGCTCGACTTGAGCGTGGTGCGGAAGACCTCCACCGCCTGGCGGCTCGCCACCTCGCCGGTCTGGTGCCCCCCCATGCCGTCGGCGACGACGGCCAGGAAGCCCTTGCCCGGCACCTCGCCGAGCCAGTAGGCGTCCTGGTTGATCGCCCGCACGCGGCCGGCGTCGCTCGCGCCCCCCGCCACGATCGTGGTGCCGCTGCCGGCCGGCGTCGCGGCGGCTTCGGGCGGCGGCGCCCCCGCCGGGGTGGGCGTACGCTCCACGCGCGGGACCGAGCCCGGGGCGGGGGTGCGTGCGGAGCGGTCCATGGCCCATCAGTCTAGGGCGCGATCGCGTCCCGCTCGGGGAAAAAGCTCGCACGGGACGCGTGCTACGCTGGCGCGCATGGCCTCCGCCCGCGCCCTCGCCCACGGCGTCCGCAGCGGTCGGACCCGCGCGCGCGAGGCGGTCGACGCCGCGCTCGCCGCGGCCGAGCGCCACGCCCACCTCAACGCCTTCGTCGCGCTCGCGCCCGAGCGCGCCCGCGCCCACGCCGACCGGATCGACGCGCAGGTCGCCGCCGGCGGCGACCCGGGCCCGTTGGCCGGCGTCCCGGTGGCCGTGAAGGACAACCTGTGCACGCGGGGCCTCGCGACCACCGCGGGCAGCGCCTTCCTGGCGGGCTACGTCCCGCCCTACGACGCCACCGTGGTCGCGCGCCTCGAGGCGGCCGGCGCGGTGGTGATCGGCAAGACGAACCTCGACGAGTTCGGGATGGGCAGCTCGACCGAGAACTCGGCCTCCGGACCGGCCCGCCACCCGCTCGACCGCGACCGGGTGGCGGGGGGCTCGTCCGGCGGGTCGGCGGCGGC
>JAABRV010000207.1 GCA_011390735.1 Trueperaceae bacterium
ACGACTCCCGGCTCGACGCGCTCGCCCATCGCACGCTCGCGCAGGTGCCTGAGCGCTACCTGTCGTAGGAGAGAAGGGAGCCAGGCGCATGGCCCATTCCGCCAACGCACCGCTCGGGGAGCAGGCCGGGCCACTCGCCGGGCTCCGCATCATCGACATGGCGACGATGATGGCCGCCCCGTGGGCCGCCACCTTCCTGGCGGACTACGGCGCCGACGTCATCAAGCTCGAGCACCCCAAGAGCGGCGACCACGCCCGGCAGTTCGGTCTCTCGAAAGATGGCGAGCCGGTGTTCTGGAAGACGCTCGCGCGCAACAAGCGGTCGCTGTGCCTCGACCTCAAGAGCAACGAAGGACGTCGCGTCTTCGAACGGTTGGTGAGCGGCGCGGACGTGGTCGTCGAGAACTTCCGGCCGGGGGTCATGGGTCGCTTGGGCCTCGACTACGCGCGGCTGAACGCCCTGAATCCCGGGCTGGTGATGCTCAGCGTCACCGGCTACGGCCAGGACGGTCCCTACGCCGACCGCGCCGGGTTCGGCACGCTCATCGAGGCGATGAGCGGCTTCGCCTTCTCGAACGGCCATCCGGACGGGCCGCCCACGCTGCCGGCCATCCCCCTGGCGGACGGCGTCGCCGGCGCCTTCGGGGCGCTCTCGGTGATGATGGCCCTGCGCGAGCGGGACGGCGACGGCACCCCGGGAAGCGGCTCCGGCCTGGGGCAGCACATCGATATGTCGCTCTTCGAACCGCTCGCTCGGCTCATGGAGGGCCACGTGCTCGAGTACAGCGCTCTTGGGCGGGTGCGCGGGCGGCTGGGCAACGGCAGCCTCACCTCGGCGCCGCGCAACGCCTACCGGTCGGCCGACGGGGCCTGGGTCGCCCTCTCGGCCAGTGCGCAACCGGTGTTCGAGCGGTTGATGGCCGCGGTCGGCCGACCCGAACTGGTGGACGATCCCCGCTTCGCCACGAACCACGCGCGGATCGAGCATCGCGCCACGCTCGACGGCATCCTGCAAGCGTGGTTCGGTGAGCGCGGGCGGGACGAGGCGATCGAGCTCCTCTCGGCGAGCGGCGCGGCCGTCGGGCCCATCTACGACGTCTCGGAGCTCCTGGGCGACCCGCAGGTCGTGGCACGGGGCTCGTTCGAGACGCACCACGACCCGGTCCTGGGCGACGTGCAGGTCCCCGGCGTCGTGGCCCGCTTCTCGCGCACGCCCGGCCGGGTGCGGCATCTGGGGCCCGCCAAGGGCGCGGCGACCGACGAGGTCCTCCACGAACTGGGCTACGACCAGGACGAGATCGAGCAGCTGCGCGAGGCGGGGGTGGTCGCATGAGCCCCGGCGGCGTTCCCCGCTCACTCCTGTACGTCCCCGCGCACCACGAGAAGATGATCGCCGGGGCGGCGCGGCGCGGCGCCCACGCGCTCATCCTCGATCTCGAGGACGCCGTTCCCCAGGACGCCAAGGCCACGGCGCGTGAGCGACTCCCCGAGTCGGTGCGCACGGTCGGCGCGCACGGCGCGCTCGTGCTCGTGCGCAGCAACGCCCCTTGGAGCCTGGCCTGGCGTGACCTGGAGGCGGCCGCAGCCGCCGGCGCCGGGGGACTGTTGCTCCCGAAGGTGGACGCCCCCGCCGTGGTGGACGTGCTGGGCGCCTACCTGGTCGAGTTGGAGGAGCGCTTCGACCTGCCCCCGCTCGACCTGCTCCTGACCATCGAGAGCGCCCGCGGCTTGCAGGCGGTCGGCGAGATCGCGGCGGCCCTGGCCGACCTCCCCTCCGCCCGTGATCGCCTGACCGCCCTCGTGCCCGGGAACGAGGATCTGAGCCTCTCGCTGCACATGGAGCCGACGCCCGAGCTCATGGCGGGTGCGCTCTGGCCGCTCTTCGTGGCCGCCCGGGCGCACGGCCATGCCCTGATCGGCTCGGTCGGCAGCGGCGCCGACTACCGGGACCTCGCGTCCTTCCGCGCCCGGCTGGAGCGGTCGCGCTCGTACGGCTTCGAGGGCACCACCTGCATCCATCCGGCTCAGGTCCCCATCGCGAACGAGGTCCATCGCCCGTCGGCTGCGGACCTCGCGTGGGCACGCGCGGTGGTCGCCGCCTTCGAGGCGCGTGGCGGCGAGGCCGTGGGGCTCGACGGGCAGATGATCGATCGCCCGGTCTACGCGCGCGCGAAACGGATGGTCGACGAGGCGGAGCCATGAGCCGCCCGCGCGGGTGAAGCCGCCCTACTACGCGCCCAGGCCGCTCGACCTGCCGACCGAGGTGCCGCTCGAGCCGAGCGCGTCGCTCGAGGGACTCGACGAGGCCAAGGTCTTCGCCGCCCCCGAGGACCCGACGGACTGGCCCGCCTGGCGATCCCAGCTGCACCGGTGGCGCCGCGAAGCCCGCGATCGGGTCGGCTACACCGACCAGCGCTACGCCGCGCTCGCGCGGCCGGACTTCGTGCTCGGCATGGCGAACCTCTGGGATGGCGCCCTCTACGATGCTCGCCGCGAGGCGTTCACGCCACGCGCCTTCGTCGAGCAGGCGCAGCATGAGTTCGGCGGGTTCGACGGCGTCATCCTCTGGAGCGCCTACCCGGTCGTGGGGATCGACGAGCGCCGCCAACTGGACTTCTACCTCCAGATCCCGGAGCTCCCGGACGTGATCGCCGCGCTCAAGGAGCACGGCCTCCACGTCCACCTGCCCTACTACCCGTGGGCCACCGGTGCCGATGCCGTCACGGTGGACGAACTGGCCGCCGGCGTGCGCCACCTGGGCGTGGACGGCCTGTTCCTCGACACCGTGAAGGAGGGGAACCGCGAGCTGCGGGCGCGCTTGGACTCGGTGTCCCCGGACCTGGTGATGGGCGGCGAGTCGCGCGTCCCCCTCGCCCGCATCGCGGACCACCAGATGTCCTGGGCCCAGTGGTTCGCCGATTCGACCGTGCCCGGGGTGCTGCGCGCCAAGTGGCTCGAACGCCGCCACGTCCTGCACCACACCCGCCGCTGGCACCGCAGCCATCGAGAGGAGCTCCACTCGGCCTGGCTCAGCGGCAGCGGGATGCTGGTGTGGGAGAACGTCTTCGGGGTGTGGGTGGGCTGGAACGAGGCCGACAAGGCGATGCTCCGGTCGATGCGGCCCGTGCAGCGCGAGATGTCGACCTGGCTCACGAGCGAGGCGTGGACGCCGTTGGCCGACCACCCGGGGGCCGGATCGACCGTCTACGCGTCGCGCTGGTCGCACGCCGGCACCCTCCTATGGACGATCGTCAACGCGGGCGGACCCGTCGACGGCGACTGGCTGCACGTGGCCGAGGGCGACGCCTTCGAGTGGGCCGAGTTGACCGGTTCGAGCGAGCTGACCGTGCGGCGGCTGGCCGACGGCGGCGTCGCGGTGGGCGGCAAGCTCGACGAGGGCGCGGTCGCCGCCGTGCGCGCGACGCCCGGCACGATCGTCCTGCGCCGAGCACCCGGCGTGCGCCCCGCCGACCGGCCGTCGCCGACGGCGTCGTTCCCACTGCGGATCGCGGTGCGCCGCCCGACGCGCTTCGCTGGGGCCACCGAACCTCCTGAAGGGTTCGCAGCCGTGGCGGGCGGATCGTTCGACCTGAACGTGGCCTATCGGCTGCGGGAGACCGGGCTCTACGGCGAGGCCCCGTTCGTGGACGAGTGGAAGCCCCCGCTCGGCAGCCGCCTGCATAATCCGGG
>JAABRV010000208.1 GCA_011390735.1 Trueperaceae bacterium
TGGCGGGCTTCGCCTTCGCCATGTACCAGTTCCGCTTCAAGAACGTGCTGTTCGGCGCGGTCGTCGCCTCGCTGATGATCCCGCCGGTCCTCGGCATCATCCCGTACTACCTGATCATCCAGTGGCTCGGCTGGATCGACACGCCGCGCGCGATCTGGTTCCCGGCCATGGCCAGCGCCTTCGGCATCTTCCTGATGCGCCAGTACATCGCCTCGAGCATGCCGCGCGACCTCATGGACGCCGGCCGCATCGACGGCGCCAGCGAGTTCCGCATCTACTGGAGCATCGCCATCCCGATCATCCGGCCCGGTCTGGCCACGCTCGGCCTGGTGACCTTCATCGGCCAGTGGAACAACTTCTTGACGCCGCTCGTCGTCCTGAACTCGCGGGAGAACTTCACCGTCCCCGTCGCCCTGCGCACGATGCAGGGCCTGATCCAGACCGACTGGGGCGCCGTCCTGGTCGGCACCGCACTGGCCGTGCTGCCGCTCCTGGTGATCTTCATGCTGGCCTCGCGGCAGGTCATCGAGGGCCTGGTGGCAGGCTCGGTCAAGGGCTGAGACCGCCGCGCTCAGCGCGGCGAAGTGAGGAGCACGCCATGGCCGCCGACGTCTACCTCGACCCCACGCGCAGCACCGACGAGCGCGTGAACGACCTCCTGGGCCGCATGACCCTGGAGGAGAAGCTCGCCCAACTCGGGGGGGTGTGGATCACCGACCTGCTGCAGGACGGCCACTTCGCCCCCGAGCACGCGGCCCCACGGCTTGCCCACGGCATCGGGCACGTGACCCGGCTGGTGGCCGCCACCGGCCTGCACCCCGCGGACGCTGCCGCGCTGGCCAACGAGGTCCAGGCGCACCTGCGCCAGGCCACCCGCCTCGGCATCCCGGCGATCCTGCACGAGGAAGCCTGCGCCGGCTTCATGGCCCGCGACGCCACCTGCTTCCCGCAAGCGATCGGCCAGGCGGCCACCTGGGCGCCGGAACTGGTCGAAGCGATGGGCCGCGTGGTGCGCGAGCAGATGCGCGCCGTGGGTACCCACCACGCGCTGGCGCCGGTGCTCGACGTCGCGCGCGATCCGCGCTGGGGCCGCATGGAAGAGACCTACGGCGAGGACCCCTACCTGGTGGGCCGCATGGGCGTCGCCTACGTGCGCGGCGTCCAGGGAGAGCGGCTGGGCGAGGGCAGCGTCGTCGCCACCGCCAAGCACTTCCTCGGCTACGGCGCTTCCGAGGGCGGCCTCAACTGGGCGCCCGCCCGGATCCTGCCGCGCGAGCTGCGCGAGGTGTACGCCGCGCCCTTCGCCGCCGCGATCGAGGAGGCCGGCGTGGCTTCGGCCATGAACGCCTACCACGAGCTCGACGGCGTCCCCTGCGGCGCCTCGCGCGAGCTGATGGTCGAGATGCTGCGCGATGAGCTCGGCTTCGACGGCGTGGTCGTCTCCGACTACTTCACGCTCGCGACGCTGGTCGCCTACCACCGCGTGGCGGAGGACAGGATCGAGGCCGCGCGCCTCGGCCTCGAGGCCGGCATCGACGTGGAGCTGCCCGCCCACGATTGCTACGGCGACCCGCTGCGCGAGGGGCTCGCGAGCGGTGCCATCGACGCGGCGCTGGTCGACGCCTCCGTGCGCCGCCTGCTGGAGCAGAAGGTGCGCCTGGGTCTGTTCGAGCATCCCTTCGTCGAGGCGCCCAGCGCGCCGCTGGTGTTCGACACCCCGGTGCAACGAGCCCTGGCCCGCGAGATGGCGGAGAAATCGCTGGTGCTGCTCCGCAACGAGGCGGACCTCCTGCCCCTGCCCGCGACCGCCCGCATCGCCCTGATCGGCCCAGGCGCCGACGACCGCCGGTTGCTGCAGGGCGACTACCACTACCCTGCCCACGTCGAGGTCATGTTCGAGTCGCAGGGCGACCTGCCCGCCCCCACGCCGATGGTCGCCGCGCGCGTGGAGGATCTCGAGAACCACTACCCGCCCATGGTGACGCTGCTCGACGGGCTGCGCGCGCGTGCCGCGGCCGATGTGCTCCACGCTCGCGGCTGCGACGTGCTGAGCGACGACACCTCCGGCTTCGACGAGGCGGTCGCCGCGGCCCGCGCGGCCGACGTGGCCGTCGTGGTGGTGGGCGACCGCTCGGGGCTCACCGACGCGGCGACCTGCGGCGAGGCGCGCGACCGCGCCGACGTCCGCTTGCCGGGCGTGCAGGGAGCACTGGTGGAGGCCGTCGTGGCCACCGGCACGCCCGTCGTGCTGCTGCTGTTGGGCGGCCGCCCGCTGGCCCTCGCGGACCTGAACGAGCGCGTCGGCGCGATCCTCGCCGCCTGGCTGCCGGGCGAAGAGGGCGGCACGGCCGTCGCCGCCGCGCTGTTCGGCGACGTGAGCCCCTCCGGCAAGTTGCCGGTCAGCTTCCCGCGCGACGCCGCCCAGATCCCGGTCTACTACGGCCACAAACCCTCCGGCGGGCGCTCGCATTGGAAAGGCGACTACGTGGACATGCCCACCGCGCCGCTCTACCCGTTCGGCCACGGCCTCGCCTACACCCGCTTCGGCTACGCCGACCTGCAGGTGGCGCCGGCCGAGGCGAGCGCCGAGGACGAGGTCACGGTCTCGTTCGAGCTTCGAAACGAGGGCGCGCGGGCGGCCGAGGAGGTGGTGCAGCTGTACCTGCGCGATCCGGTGGCCAGCGTCACGCGGCCCGTGCAGCAGCTCGTCGGCTTCGCCCGCGTGGCCCTCGACCCGGGCCAGGCGCGTCGCGTCGCCTTCCGCGTTCCGGTGCCCATGCTCGCCTTCTTCGACCGCGCGATGCGGCATGTGGTCGAGCCCGGCGCCATCGAGGTCCAGGTGGGTGCCTCGGCGGCCGACGTCCGGCTGCGCGGCGGCTTCACCATCGTCGGCGGCACCCGCGAGGTGCCGCGCCGTTCGGTCACGAGCCATGCCACGGTCTCCTGATCGGCGGCGCGCCGTCGCGGCGGCGCTCGTCGCGCTGCTGCTGACGGCCGTCGCGAGCGCCCAGGGAACGACGCTGGCGCTGCGGATCGGCGAATCGCTCGGCCCCATCTCGCCGTTTGCCGTCACCGGCTTCAACTTCGGGCTCTCCATGCCGGTGGCGCTCCACCTCGAGGAGTTCGGGGCCCTGGGGATCCGCTCGCTGCGCTTCCCGCCCGGCAACGACGCCGACGACAAGCCGTTGACGGCCGACATGACGAACGCGCTGACGCTCCCTTGGCAACTGATCGGCGAGCCCCCCCTGCACGTGGTCCTGAACTTCTTCGAGGGACCCGAGCACGCGACCGAAGTCGTGCGGCGCTTCGACGAGGCGGGCTTTCGGGTGCGCTGGTGGGCGGTGGGCAACGAACCCGACCTCTACCCCCAGAACCGCATGGACCCGAGCTGGACCGCCGAGATCTACTGCCAGCGTTTCCGCGAGGTCCGCAACGCGGTGCGGGCGCTGCATCCGGACGCCGTCATGACGGGACCGGCGGTGTCCGGCTCGCGGCCCTCCGGCCTCGCGTACCTGCGCGAGGTGCTGACGCGCTGCGGCGACGTGATCGACGTCCTCACGTGGCACGTCTACCCGACCGACGGAACCTGGGACGACGACGACGCGCTGGCCACCGCCCGCTCCGTCGGGGACGAGATCCCCCTGGTGCGTGGCTGGCTGACCGACCCCGAGGTGAACCCCCTGGG
>JAABRV010000209.1 GCA_011390735.1 Trueperaceae bacterium
CACTCGACCAAGTTCGTCATCCCGGACTCGAGCTACGCCGGCGTGTACCAGGCCGTCTTCGACGACTGCAAGGCCCACGGGGCCTTCGATCCGCGCACCATGGGGAGCGTCCCGAACGTCGGCCTGATGGCCCAGAAGGCGCAGGAGTACGGCTCGCACGACAAGACCTTCGAACTCGAGAGCGCCGGCACGGTCCGGGTGGTCTCCGCGGCGGGTCGCGTGCTGCTCGAGCGCACGGTCGAGGCCGGCGACGTCTTCCGGATGTGCACCGTCAAGGACGCCGCGGTGCGCGATTGGGTCAAGCTCGCCGTGACCCGAGCCCGGGCGAGCGCCACGCCGGCGGTGTTCTGGCTCGACGAGGACCGGCCGCACGATGCGCAGCTCATCGCCAAGGTGCAGCGGTACCTCGAACGGCACGACACCCACGGGCTGGAGCTTCACGTGCGCGCGCCCGCCGAGGCGACGCTCGACGCCTGTGCTCGGATCCGCGCGGGCCAGGACGTGATCTCGGTCACGGGCAACGTGCTGCGCGATTACCTCACCGACCTGTTCCCGATCCTCGAGGTGGGCACGAGCGCCAAGATGCTCTCGATCGTCCCCCTGATGAACGGGGGCGGCCTGTTCGAGACCGGCGCCGGCGGTTCGGCGCCCAAGCACGTGCAGCAGTTCGTCCAGGAGGGGTACCTGCGCTGGGACTCGTTGGGCGAGTTCCTGGCCTTGGCGGCCGCCTTCGAGCACGTGGCGCACACGACCGGCAACCGTCGAGCGCAAGCGCTCGCCGACGCCCTGGACCGTGCCAACGCGCGCTTCCTGGAGACGGACAAGTCGCCCGCGCGCAAGGTCGGCCAGATCGACAACCGCGGCAGCCACTTCTACCTGGCGCTGTACTGGGCGCAGGAACTGGCGCGCCAGACCGAGGACGTCGAGCTCGCCGCGCGCTTCACCGGGCTCGCCGACGCGCTCGAAGCGGACGTCGACACCATCGATGCCGAGCTGATCGCGGCGCAGGGACGGCCGGTCGACCTGGGCGGCTACTTCCGCCCCGACGAAGCCAAGGCGAGCGCGGCGATGCGCCCGAGCACGACCTTCAACCGCTTGCTCGACGCGTTCGGCCCCTGAGGGGGCGCCCGTTCACGGGTTTTTGACGGAACCTCGGTTACCTTCGGGCCTTCCCGAAGGAGGAACTCCATGCCCCGACGCCCCCGCTCGATCGCCACCTTCACGCTCGCCGCCCTGCTCGCCGTCCTGCTCGTGGCCTGTGGCGGTGGCGCCACCGGAACGACGACGCCCGACGACGATTCCGACCCGACGGGTGGCGACCCGGAGCCCTACTGGGAGATGACGGTCACGAGCGGCGCCGACGATCCCTTCGAGGTCACCGGCGCCGCCGTGGCCTTCGCGAGCCCGAACGTCATCGTGCTGGGCGACAGCACGCCGGCGGGTTGGAGCGTGAGCTTCACGATCACGGGCGACCTGGCGATCGGCCTCCCGTACTCCACCGACAACGACGACCTCCTGAACGGGACGGTCGGCACGCCGAGCGGATCCTGCGTCGCGACGCCGGCGACGAACCACGCGCTTCCGTCGTTCGTCACCTTGGGGCCGACCGACGGCGGTGTGCCCGGAGGCCTCGGGACCGTCTTCGTCGACGGGGGCTGCGGGGCTTTCGCGGACGAGACCTCCTTCATGGTCGGCTTCGGGGTGCAGTAACCCGGCGCGTCGGGCGGGCCGCGAGTTGTGGCGACCGCTAGTCTGGAGGGTACGGGCGACCGACGTGCGGCGGCGCCCGCCACCCGAGAGGGGGACGTGCCCGCCATGCCGAAGTCGATCGAACCGCGCCCCGCCCGCCTGCCTCCCGCCGACCGGCGCCGTCTGATCGCCTTCCTGGCCCTCGCCTTCGGTTGGACCTGGGCGCTCTGGCTGCCGGGCCTGGTCCGCTCGGCCGCGACCGGCATGCCGCTTCCGACCCTCGACCCGGGCTTCGCCGGGTGGCGCGGGCTCGCGGGGGTCGACCTCGCCTTCGCGGTCGTGTTCCAGCTGGCCGTCTACGGCCCGGCGCTGGCGGCGCTGGTCGTCCTGGCCCGCCAGCCGCGGCCGGCGCTCGCCGAGTGGGCGCGCTCCCTGGTGCGCTTCGACGTGGCGCCCCGCTGGTACGCCTTCGTGTTCGGCGCGCCGGTCGTGTTGGCCCTCGCGCTCGTGGCGCTCGCGGTGGGGACGGGGAGCGGCGCGCCGGCGTGGTCGGCCGTTCCGGCCTGGCCGCTTCTGATGGGGTGGTTCCTCGCCCAGCTCGCCACGAGCGGGCTCGAGGAGCCCGGCTGGCGCGGGTTCGCGTTGCCGCTGTTGCAGCGCACGTATGCCGCCGAGCGCGCCAACTGGGTGCTCGGGTTCGTGTGGGCCGCGTGGCACCTGCCGTTCGTCCTCTACCTGTACCGCGACCTGCCGCTGGCGGCGATCCCGGTAATGGTCGCCGGGTTCACGATGAGCATCGTGGCGATGGGGTTCGTGCACGCCTGGGTCTTCAACTCGACCGGGAGCGTCGCGCTGAACGTGCTCCTGCACGCCTGGGCCAACGTGACTACGGGGCTCGTCGCGCTGGTCGTCGTCAGCCCGATCGTCCCGCTCGCGACCGCCGGCATCACCTGGGTGTTCGTCGCGTGGCTCCTGCGTCGCTACGGTGGGGCGACGCTGCGGGCGCCGGCGAGGCCCGCACCGCGCACCTGAGCCGATCGGAGCGGCCGCGGACGGGCCCCGGCCCACGGTGGGGCGATCGTCCGAGCGCTACGCTGCCCCCATGCATCGGATCGCCGTCCTGCTCCTCGCCACGGCCGCGCTCGCCGGCTGCGTCCCCAGCGTCTACGACCGGCCGTACCCGGTCGTTCCCGTCGAACTGCCGCGCGACGATGCGTCGCACCCCGCCCCGATCGAATGGTGGTACTGGGTCGGCCACCTCGAGACCGCCGACGGCCGCGAGCTCGCCTTCCAGCTCACCTTCTTCGAAGCGTACGCGCCGCCCGAGCTGCGGCTCTTGGGCGTCCCCTCGAACCTGCTCTTCGAGAAGGGCATCGTGGCGCACGCCGCGGCGGCCGACTTGGGCGCCGGCCGCCACGGCATGGCGCAACGCTTCGACGCGTACTACGTCGGCGACGCGTCGACCGAGCGGCTCGACGTGTTCGTCGGCGATTGGCGCGCGACCCGGGCCGCCGACGGCGTGAGCCACGCGCTCGCGTTCACCGTCGACGGGTACGCCTTCGACCTCGTGCTCACGCCCACCAAGCCGGCCTCGCTCCACGGCGACCCGCCCGGGATCCAGTCGATGGGTCCGGGGGGCGTGAGTTACTACGTGGCCCACACGCGCATGGACGTGCGGGGCGAGGTGCGCGGGCGCTGCACGGTCCCGATCGCCTGCGCGCCGGAGGCGGTGGTCGGGCAGGCCTGGTTCGACCACCAGTGGGGCGACTTCCGCGTCGACCGCTTCGTCGGTTGGGACTGGTTCGCGCTGCAGCTCGACGACGGGGCCGAGGTCATGCTCTACCTGATCCGCGACGCCACCGGCGGGTACGTCGTGTCGGCGGGGAGCTACGTGACCGCCGACGGTCGCACGCTCGGGCTCGCGAGCGAGGACTTCGTGATCGAGTCGACG
>JAABRV010000210.1 GCA_011390735.1 Trueperaceae bacterium
GACGCCCCAGTCGAACTCGGCGTTCGTGCGCACGTTGCCGATGGCGAACGAGCCGTCGATGATCATCGAGATGCTCTCGAGGTTGATGAAGCCCTCGCGGTAGCCGTTGGCGCCGGGGACGAACTCGTTGACGCCGACCTCGTGCTCGGTCTGCAGCGAGGTGTAGAAGGCCAGGGCCTCGGCGCCGATCTCGTTGCCGTAGAGCACCTCGGTGCCGTCGGCGCTGTAGGGCGGGGTGCCGAGCTGGTTCGTCAGCACGGTGCGCACGACGTGGTGGTCCTGGCCGTTCGGCGCGATGCCGAAGCCGACGCGCTCGAAGCGCGGCCCGCGCTTGATGGTCAGGGCCTTGGCGGCCTCGACGAACGCGTCCCAGGTGGCCGGCGGGGCGTCGGGGTCGAGCCCGACCTCGCGGAACTGGTCCTTGTTGTAGAAGAGCGCCAGGGCGCGCACGGCGGTCGGCAGGCCGTAGTAGGCGCCGTCGATCTTCACCGACTCGACCATGGGGATGAAGTAGCTCTGGATCCAGGCCTCGTCGAAGTGCTCGGCGGGCAGGGGCTCGACGTAGCCGGCGCGCTGCCAGGCGCCCGCCCAGCCGTAGAAGAGCTGGACGACGTCGGGGCCCTCGCCCGCGGCGAGTGCAGCGGCGACGCGCTCCTGGTACGAGGCGTACGGGCCGGCGTTCTCCTGGACGACGATGACGTCGGGGTTCTCGGCGTTGAAGCGCTCGATGAGCTGCTCCATCGCGTCGATGCGGGCGCCGAAGTCGTACTGCCAGTAGGTGATGGTGACCTGGGCCTGGGCCGTCGCGATGACGACGGCGGCGGTGACGAGTAGTGCGCGGACGAGGTGCTTCATGCGGTGGCGTCCTTTCCGGGCGTCCGCAGGGTGCGGTACGCCGCGTCGATCCGGGCGGCGAGTTGGTCGACCGCCCGATGATACTCGGCCGACTCGCTCCGGCATCGTTCGATCTGCGACCTGACCGACTCGGGGGCGGGTCCCCCGATGCCGATGCGGCGCGCCACGAACGCGGCGGGCGAGAGCGCCTCGGCGAGGGCGTCGGCCGCCAGGGTGGGCCCGCCGCAGGCGGCGAGGTCCTCCGGGGTGGCCTCCTGCAGGGCGCGGCCGCTGCGGGCCATGTGGCCCACGAGCGCGGCCGCGGCGCGGTGGGCCGCCGGGAAGGCGATGCCGCGCGTCCGCACGAGCTCGTCGGCGAGCTCGGTGGCGGTGGTGTCGGTGACGGCGGCGCGCGCCGCCAGCCGTTCGCGGTCGACCGTCGCGCCGCGGAGGCACGCCACCAGCAGCTCGAGGCCCGCCTCGAGGGCGTCGAGCAGCGTGTGGACCGCCTCCTGGGCGTCGGGCCCGATGTCGTTGACGTCGCCGAAGGGGACGTTGTGGCCGGCCAGCGCCAGCACCTGGGCCTGACCGGCGGCGCGAGAGAAGCGCGTGCGGGCGTGCTCGAGCGTCACCGGGTTGCGCTTCTGGGGCATGATCGACGACCCCTGCACGAGGTCGTCGGCCAGCCGCAACCAGCCGTCGGACGCGGCGGCGATGAGGTCGTGGGTCAGGCGCGACAGGCCGACGCCGAGCGTGAGGCCGAGCGCCGCCAGGTCGGCCTGCCAGTCGCCCGCGGCGACGGCGTCGTAGGTGTTCGCCACCGGCTCCGCGAAGCCGAGCGCGCGGGCGGCGAAGGCGCGGTCGAGCGGGTGGCTGCTGCCGGCGAGCGCGGCGGCGCCGAGTGGGCAGCGGTCGAGCCGCCGCAGCGCGCCGAGGACGCGGTCGTGGTCGCGGCCGACCATCGACGCGGCGGCGACGAGGTAGTGCGCGAGCGTCGTGGGCTGCGCCGGCTGGTGGTGGGTGGTGGCGATGACCACGGTGTGGAGGTGTGCCTCGGCCAGGTCGAGCAGCGCCTCCGAGAGCCCGTGGGCGCGCCGGGCGACGCGCAGCAGGCCCTCGCGGGCCGCCAGCAGGTAGGCGGTCATGTCGAGGTCGTTGCGCGAGAGGCCGACGCGCAGCCAGGCGGTGGCCTCGGGGCCCACGTCGGCCTCGAGTCGGCGCTGGAGGGCGAAGTAGAGGTCGGGGACGCCGGGCGCCGGCGGGGGCGGCGGCAGGTCGCGCTGGCGCGCGAGCGCTTCGTCGAGCGCGGAAACGGCCTCGCCATGGCCGGCGGCGGCCGGCAGGCGCGCGACGGTCCGCACGTGGGCCGTGAGCGCGTCGAGGAAGGCGTCGTAGAGCCGGGTCGCCGCGAAGGCGTGGTCGGGCGCCAGCACCCGGTCGGCGTAGGCCGGGTGCCAGGTCATGCTTCCGCCCCCGACTCGCGGCCCGTGGCGCCTGCCGCCTCCGTGCCCGCCGCCTTTCGCGGGCCGAGGTCGAGACCGAGGAGTCGTGCGGCGTTGCCGCCGAACACCTTGGCGATGTCGGCCTCGGGCAGGTTGAGCGTGTAGCAGGCGCGCAGCTGGTCGTGCAGGTAGCGCACGGCGAAGCCGCGCGGGAAGGCGGCCGAGTCGCTGCCGAACAGCACCCGCTCGGGTCCGATCGTCTCGAACGCCTTGCGGAACAGGTCCTCGAGGGTGAGCGGGTAGGGCATCCAGCGCATCCACTGGTTGCTGCCGGAGGTGTCGACGTAGACGTTCGGCAGGCTCCAGCACAGCGCCAGCAGGTCCTGCCAGTAGCCGGCGCCGAAGTGCGGGACGATGAAGGGGATCTCGGGGAAGTCGCGGGCCACCGTGAAGAGCGACAGCGGGCTCATGCGCGGGTGGGCGACGACCCCGCCGCCGCGTCCGAGGAAGCCGAAGTGGATGAGCGCTGGGAGGCGGCGCTCCGCCAGGAACGCCCACAGGTCGCGCAGTCCGGGGTCCTCGAAGGCGTAGTCCGTCATGGGCCCGAGTTGCTTGTAGCCGCGCAGGCCGAGCTCGTCGACCGCGCGGCGCATCTCGGCGCCGGCGCCGGGGCGCATGGGGTGGTGCGCGAGGCCGACGAAGCGGTCGGGGTGCCGGCGCACGACGCCGGCGAGCAGGTCGTTGCTCTGGCCGGTGACGAAGTTGATCCAGCGGACGCCGTGGCGGTCGAGCTCCGCGACCCAGCGGTCGGCGGCGGCGTCGATCTCGGCCGGCGTGCGCGCGGGCGGTTCGGCCTCGTCGGTGGCCCACTCCCGGTGCATGCGCGCCATCCGCTCGCGGGCGTAACCCGCCAGCAGCGGGTGCGGGTCGTTCTGGGGCCCCTCGCGGCCGATCGTGTTGACCACCGGGAAGTGGGCGTGGACGTCGACGACCGGGAAGGGCAGTTCAGCCATGGCGCCTGCCCGCCGCGACCGCGGTACCGGCGACCGTGCGCGGCTCGACCGGCGCGAACGCCGGCGCGTTGACGGCGACCTCGCGGCCGGCGCTGCGGCAGAGCTCGTCCTGTACCAGCTCGAGCGCCTGCAGGGCGACGCCACGGGCGGCGGCGGCCGAGCCCAACGCGCTGGCGACGATGCGCAGCGGCGCCGGGCCCGACCAGCGCCCACGCAGGTGCTGCACCAGCAGGCCCTCCGGATCCGCCGGCCAGGCGACGACCAGCAACTCGGGGTCGAGCGCGCAGGCGAGGTTGTGGAGCACGCAGCGCAGGCTCTCCGCGAA
>JAABRV010000211.1 GCA_011390735.1 Trueperaceae bacterium
GCTGCTGCAGCACCCGGACTCGCTCACCGCCCGCTACCTGCGGGGCGAGCTGCGCATCGAGGTGCCCGACCAGCGGCGCGCCGGCAACGGCAAGGCGCTGAAGGTGGTCGGTGCCCGCGAGCACAACCTGCGCGACCTGACCGTGGAGATCCCGCTCGGCACCCTCACCTGCGTCACCGGGGCGTCCGGCTCGGGCAAGTCGACGCTGGTGCACCGCATCATCCACGCGGCGCTCGCCAAGCAGCTCTACCGCGCCAAGGCGACGCCGGGCGCGCACGCGCGGCTGCTGGGAACCGAGCACCTCGACAAGGTCATCGAGATCGACCAGAGCCCGATCGGACGCACCCCGCGCTCGAACCCGGCCACCTACACGGGCATCTTCACCGACATCCGCGACCTGTTCACCCGCGCGCCGGAGTCGCGCAAGCGGGGCTACCGGCCCGGCCGCTTCTCGTTCAACGTCAAGGGCGGCCGCTGCGAGGCCTGCAAGGGCGACGGCACCGTCAAGGTCGAGATGTACTTCCTGCCCGACATCTACGTCCCCTGCGAGGTGTGCAAGGGCGCGCGCTACAACCGCGAGACGCTCGAGGTGAAGATCCGGGGCAAGTCGATCGCCGACGTGCTCGACATGACCGTCGACGAGGGCCTCGCGTACTTCGAGAACATCCCCACCGTCGCCCGCAAGCTCAAGCTCATGCAGGACGTCGGGCTCGGCTACCTGCGGATCGGCCAGCCCTCGCCCACGCTGTCGGGCGGCGAGGCACAGCGCGTCAAGCTCGCCTCCGAGCTCGGCAAGCGCTCCACCGGCAAGACGCTGTACATCCTCGACGAGCCGACCACGGGCCTCCACTTCGAGGACACCCGCAAGCTGCTCGACGTGCTCCACCGGCTGGTCGACGCCGGCAACACGCTGCTGGTCATCGAGCACAACCTCGACGTCATCAAGACGGCGGACTGGGTCATCGACCTGGGGCCGGACGGCGGCGCGCGCGGGGGCACGCTGGTGGCCAGCGGCACGCCGGAGGACCTCGCCCTGCACCCGAGCAGCTCGACCGGCGCCTACCTGCGGCGGATCGACGCCGTGGCCAGCCGGGCCACGGCGCGCGACATCGAATCGGCCGTGGCCGTCTGACGCCCACCGACGGGTAGCATGGCCACGTGATCCGCACCGCACCCGAACCGCAGCGCACGATCATCGGCACCTTCCTGGTGCTGGCGGCCGTCGTGGCCGCCGTGGCGCCCATGTCGGTCGCCCTGCGCTCGGCGGCGGTCGTCCTCTTCTCCTACCTCGCGTTCGCCGTCGGCGGCATGCCGTTCGCCTACCTCGCCGCGCTCGCCGCGCCGGCCCTCGGCCTGCTCGCCGGCGACGTCGCCTGGATGATCATGCTGCCGGTCGTGCTGTCCGGGAACCTGCTGGCGATGCTCGGCCTCGAGTACGCCTGGCGCTGGGCAGCGCTCATCGTGTCCCCGGTCCTGCTGGTCGTGCCGGCCGTCTTCGTGCAGACGATGGCGCGGCGCGAGCTCTTCCGCGTCGAGCTGCCGTGGGACGACGGCCGCGGCGCCTGGGTGGGTCTCCACCTGCTCGTCGCTGCCTTCGGCGTCTTGATCGCCCTGCTCGTCGACCGCCAGAGGAACCGCCCCCCACCCGAGCTCGACCGCAGCGGGCGATCACCCACCGACCCGGCGGCCAGCGGCCGCGCGCGCGCGCGCTGAGCCCATGCGCGCCCGGCTCGACGCCTGGAGCCGACACCCCGCCGGGCGTTTCGTGCTCGGCCTCATCTCCCGTTACGGCCGTGCCCGCGTGCCGCTGCTGGCCGCCTCGCTCGCCTACTACGCCGCCTTCGCCCTCGGGCCTCTGCTGCTGCTGCTCGGCGGCTGGCTGGCGCTGGCGTTGCGCAACCGGCCCGAGCTCGCCGAGCCCTACCGCGAGGCGCTGACCGACCTCACGGCCCAACTGCTGCCCCTCCAGGTCGATCCGCAGGCGTTGGTCGACACCAGCTTCCAACTCATCGTCAGCCAGCTGGGCGAGGGGGCGTTCGTCCGCTCCGCGCTCTCGGTCCTGGTGCTGCTGTGGGCGTCTTCGAACTTCTTCGCCTCCCTGCAGATCGCGCTGGAGATGATCTTCGAGGTGCGCAGCCCGCGCGGGTTCTTCCGCAAGCGGGCGGTCGGCCTCCTGCTCGTCGTGGCCGTCGCCGTCTTCGTCGGGTTCGAGCTGCTCGGCGGCGCGCTGCTCGCCGGCGCCGCGGAGGCCTGGGCGCGGTTGCGCGACTTCGCCGCGGGGTTCGACGTCGCCCTGCCGGCGGCCCGCGTGCCGGCGGCCTTCGACCTGCTGCGCGCACTGTCGTCGACCGCCGTCTTCGCCCTCGCCTTCCGCTACCTGCCGGGGCGCGGGAGCGACCCGGTGGGCGCGCTGATCGGCGCGGTCGCCTGCACGGTGAGCCTCACGGCCATGCAGGCGGTGCTGGTCGCCGGCTTCTCCTTCGAGCGGGTCAACCTCGTCTACGGGGTCGTCACCGGCGTGGTGGTGTGGCTCCTGTGGCTCTACGCGGCCCTCTGGTTGTTCCTCATGGGCGCCGTGCTGGCGGCCGAGGTGGCGCGCGTCCGACGGCGCGGGCGCCACGCGGGCGCGCAGGCTTCCGCGGTGTCCGGCGGCGTAGACTGAGGCCCCATGGCCTCCTCGCCGCCGCCCCCGGGCCGCCGGCCCCCGCCCTTCTACCGGCTGGCCGCCTTCCTCGTGCGCGTCTACGTCAGCCTGGTGTACGGCCTGCGGATCACCGGCACCGAGCACGTGCCGCGTACGGGCGCCTGCGTCGTCGGCGCCAACCACGTGTCGGCCTGGGACCCGCCCGTGGTGGGCCTGTCGGTGCCGCGCGAGATCCACTTCATGGCCAAGAAGGAGCTGTTCGAGCGCTGGCTGCCACGGCGCCTCTTCCGCGCCGTGCGCGCCTTCCCCGTCGACCGCGGCGCCAACGACGTCGGCGCGGTCAAGGAGGCGCTGCGGCGGCTGCAGAACGGGCACGCGGTCGGCGTGTTCTTCGAGGGCACCCGCAACGTGAGCGGCGACGCCGCCGCGCGCCAGGGAGCGGCGTTCCTGGCGCAACGGACGGGGGCGCCGCTGGTGCCCGCCGCCATCTGGCGCGAGGGTCGGGCGTTTCGGGTCGCGTTCGGGCCACCGCTTCGCACCGCAGGCCGCGCGCGCGACGAGGTACCCGCGTTGACGGTCGAACTCGAGCACGCCGTGAGGTCATTGTTGCCGTCCAGGACGTGATTTCCGACCCCCGTTCGAGCCGCCCTTGCGGGGCATGCCACGAACGCCGTCCTGGTCGGCGTTCGCTTGTGACGAATCCGACGAATGCCGTCCTAGGCTTGCCTAACGCCATACCCCATGCTAGAGTGCGCGCAAGCGGCACAACCGTAGAGGAGGCACTCCTGATGGCGAAAACGAAGACCGTGTCGAAGGCCGATCTGGTCGATACCGTCGCCAATGCGACGTCCATGAAGAAGAAGGACGTCAAAGAGGTCATGGACGCGAT
>JAABRV010000212.1 GCA_011390735.1 Trueperaceae bacterium
GACGGCGACGCCGACGCGCGGCTGGAGGTCACCAGCGAGGTGGGCACGATCGCGGCGACGCTGCCGCAGCTGGTGGCCGGATCGGTCGGCCGCTACGGCAGCGACGTCACCGGCCCGGCGATGGTGGTGCAGCGCGCCGCGCCCGAGCGCGAATGGGCGCTCGAGCACGACCTCACCATCACCCCGCCCGCCGCCGGCGGCTTCGTCTACCTACGGCTGATGCAGGCCGACGGGCAGGCGGCGTGGGTGAGCCCGGTGTTCCTGGACTGATCGTTCAGGGCGTGAGCGACGCCGCGACGCCGCGCCGGGCCAACGCAGGCGCGCACCACACCACCACGCCCCCCTGCACGACCAGCAGCGGCGCGCGCAGCGCGCGCACGTCGCGCAGCGGATCCCCGCGCACGACCACCAGGTCGGCGCGCGCGCCGGCGGCCAGCGTCCCCAGGTCGGGGCGGCGCAGGAGCCGCGCGGCGCTGCTGGTCGCGGCGCGCAGCGCCTCGGTGGCGGTGAGCCCCGCCGCCTCGAGCAGCGCCACCTCGAGCGGCAGCGCGCCGTGCTGGTAGTCGGTGCCCGCCACGATCGGGACGCCGGCGGCGTGGGCTCGGCGGATGGCGTCCCCGTGGGTCGCGTCCGCTCGGCGCGCGGCCGCTCGGGCCCGCGCCGGCGGCCGCGACCCCTCGATCTCGAGCGCGTCCGCCACCTGGCGCACGACCGTGCGGGTGGGGACGTACGTGGTTCCGTGGTCGCGCATCGCGGCGACGTCGTCCGCCTCGAGCACGTAGCCGTGCTCGAGCGAGTCGACGCCGGCCACGATCGCGGCCCGGACGCCCGGCCCGGCGACCGCGTGCGCCGCCACCGGCAGGCCTGCGGTGTGCGCTTCCGCGACCGCCGCGCGCAGCACGGCGTCGGGCAGCTGCTGCTCCGACGCCTCGGCGCCGGCGGTGCTCAGCCCCGCGGTCGCCATGAGCTTGACCCAGTCGACGCCGGCGGCCACCGCCTCGGCGACCGCGCGGCGCGCGTCGTCCGCGCTCGCCACCGGTCGCCCCATGAAGGCCGCGTGGCCGCCGGGCGCCACCAGCGGCCGGCCCGCGAGGTGCAGGCGCGGGCCCGACGCCAGCCCGTCGCCGAAGGCCCGCCGCAGCTGCCCGTCGAGGCCGTCCGGCGCGCCCAGGTCGCGCACCGCGGTGACGCCGGCGCGCAGCTGGGCGTGGCCGTTGCGGAGCATGCGCAGCGCCAGCAGACCCGGCGGCAGCTCGCGGGTGGCGGGGTCGGTGTTGGTGATCGCCAAGTGGACGTGGGCGTCGATCAGCCCGGGGAGGAGCGTCGCGTCCTCGTCGCCGAGGTCGAGGTCGAGGTCGAACGGCGGGGCGCCGCTCCCAGCGTCGGGGCCCAGGATCCGCCCCCCGGCCACCGTGATCGTCCGGCGCCCGGCGTGCACCTCGTGGCCGTCGAACCAGCGTGGGACCGTCAGCCGCATCGGCACGTCGGAAGCGCGGCCGCGCGGCGGTCCAGTCGGGGCGGTACGCGCGCATCTCGGCGACGTCGTCGCGGTCGCGGATGCCGCAGGTGCGGTAGGTCTCGTGGAGGCGCGCGAGCGCGTCGCGGTCGAGCCGCACGCCCAGCCCCGGACCGTCGGGCACGCGCAGCGCGCCACCCTCGAAGGCGAGCTTGCCCCCCTCGACCACCTCGTCCTCCTGCCACGGGTAGTGCGTGTCGCAGGCGTAGGTGAGGTCGGGGATGGCGGCGGCGACGTGGGTCATGGCCGCGAGGCTGATGCCCAGGTGCGAGTTCGAGTGCATCGACAGCCCCAGCCCCCAGGTCCGGCAGATCGTCGCCAGGTGCTGGGTGGCGCGCAGGCCGCCCCAGTAGTGGTGGTCGGCGAGGATCACCTGCGCCGAGCCGAGCCGGATCGCCTCGGGCAGGTGCTCGAAGCCGGTGACGACCATGTTCGTCGCCAAGGGGAGGTCGACCTGCCGGGCGACCTCGGCCATCCCGTCGAGGCCGGGCGCCGGGTCCTCGAGGTACTCGAGGACGCCGTCGAGCTGCGCCGCCATGCGCACGCTGGTGGCCACCGTCCAGCCGCCGTTCGGGTCGATGCGCAGCGGCGCGCGGGGGAAGGCGGCGGCGAGGGCGCGCAGGGCGTCGGCCTCGGCGTCGGGTTCGAAGACGCCGGCCTTGAGCTTGATCGACGCGAAGCCGTGCCGTTCGATCATCCGCCGCGCCTGCGCGACGATGCCCTCGGGGTCGAGCGCGGCGCCCCACTCGTCGTCCGCGGGCTGCGTCCGGTGGCGCGCGAACTTGTAGAAGAGGTAGGCGCTGTAGGGCACCCGGTCGCGCACCGCGCCGCCGAGCAGGTCGACGAGCGGCCGCCCGAGCAGCTGCCCCTGCAGGTCCAGGAAGGCGACTTCGAAGGCCGCGTCCACCTTCACCGGAAGGTTGCGGCGCGAGGTGCCGGGCGCCACCGACAGCCCGCCGTCGGTGCCGGCCGCGAGGTGCCGGTCGATCGTGGCGCGCAGGCCCGCGAGGTCGAAGGGGTCGAGGCCCACCAGATGCGGAGCCACGGCGGTCAGCCCTTCGAGCATCGCGGTGTCGCCGTACGTCTCGCCCAGCCCGACCAGGCCGTCGCCGGTCTCGACCTCGAGGATCGAGCGCAGCGCGAAGGGCTGGTGCACGCCCACCACGTTCAGCAGCGGTGGGTCGCGGAAGGCGATGGGGGTGACGCGGACGGCGGTGATCGTCATGGCTGCTCCTGGGGGGTGGCGCGGCGCGCGGCGGTAGCGTGGGGGCGATGCGCTCCGGACCTCTGCACCTGAGCGTCGACGACGTGGCGGCGTGCCTTCGCGACCTCGGCGACGGCGCGCACGCCACGCCCTGGACGCAGCCGACCTTCGCCTACCTGCGGGCGCTGCACGAACGCGCGGGGGTGGTGGTGAGCCTGTACGCCTTCCTCGAGGACGGAGCGTGGGCGCTCGAGGACGTCCCGGCGCGCCATCGGGCGGCCTTCACGGCGGCCGCCGGCTGGCTGCGCTTCGGCTTCCACGGGCAGGGCGCCGCCACCCACTACGGCGCGGGCGGCGCCCCGGTGGCGGACGCCCGCGCGCACTACGCCCGCTTCGTCGCGGCCACCCGGCGCTTCGCGGGCCCGGCGGCGATCGACCGGCTGCCGCGCGTCCACCGCTTCCTGGGTCGGCGCGAGGCCGTGCGCGCCTGGCGCGACGCGGAGGCGGGGGTGGTGGGGCTGCTCACGGCCGACGACGACCGGGCGGAGGTCTACCACCTGGACGCCGACCTGCGCGCGCGCGTCGCGGCAGGCGGCGCGGCCTTCGACGCGGCCGAGCGGTTGCACCTGGTGGCGAGCCTCCCGCGGCTCGAGTCGGAGCCCGACGTGGCCGCCCGGCTGGACGCCACGAGCGCCATCGCCCCGCGCTGCCTCTTCACGCACGAACCGGACCTCGCGGGCACCGTCGTGCGCGACCGCATCGAGGAGGCCGTCGCGTGGGC
>JAABRV010000213.1 GCA_011390735.1 Trueperaceae bacterium
GAGCTCATGGCGCGCTTCGAACGCCTGTGCCGCGAGGAGCTTGGCAACGAACCCGAGGCGGCGACCCAGGCGCTCGCCGCCGCGATCCGGGCCGGCCCCGTCGAGCGCACGCCTGGGACGCCCCCCGGCGCGCGCACCCGCGGTGCGGCGCCGCGCCGCCCCACCACGCTGCCCGCGCCGCTCACCCCCTTCGTCGGGCGGCGCGACCTGGTCGCGGCGGTGTCGCGGACGATCGTCGAGCCGGGGTGCCGGGTCCTGACCTTGGTCGGCCCCGGCGGCGTCGGCAAGACGAGGATCGCGATCGAGGTCGCCCGCGCGGTCGACGACCGCTTCGAGGAGGGCGCCCGCTTCATCGAGCTGGTGGCCCTGTCGAGCGAAGGCGCCGTCTTGGCCGCCGTCGCCGGGGCGATCGGCATCGAGATCGGCGCCGGCGAGGACCCGAAGGCCCAGGTGCTGCGCGCGCTCGGAGCGCGGCGGATGCTGCTCGTGCTCGACAACGCGGAGCACGTGGACGCGCTCCCGGCGCTGGTCGCGGAGCTGGTGGGTCGGGCCCCGGGCGCGACGGTCCTGATGACGTCGCGCAGGGCTACGGGGCTCGCCGGCGAGGTCCTCGTCGACGTGGACGGCCTGGCGCACCTCGACGAGTCAGGGCGTGGCCGTCGGTCCCGCGCCGCGCGCGACGCGGCGCCGCCCCCGACGGAGTCCGCCGAGCTGTTCCTGCAGGTCGCGCGGCGCGCCGGCGCCAAGATCCCATCCGAAGCCGTGCCGACGATCGAGCGCCTGTGCACCCAGCTCGGCGGCGTCCCGCTGGCGATCGAACTCGCCGCCGCCTGGACGCGCGTCCTGGACCTGGACGCCATCGAGGCGGCGCTGACGCGCGGGCTCGACCTCTTGAGCAGCGAGGCCCCCGACCGCGCGGAGCGCCACGCCAGCATGCAGGTCGTCTTCGACCAGTCGTGGACGACGCTGCAGCCACGCGAGCGCGCGGCGATGCGGCGCCTGGCACCGTTCCGGGGCGGTTTCACGGTCGAGGCGGCCCGGGCGGTGGCGGAGGTCGAGCTGCCCGTGCTGCTCGCGCTGACGAACAAGTCGTTCCTCCGGCGTGCCGGCGATGGGCGCCTCACGCGCCACCCGCTGGTGTGGCGCTACGTCCAGGAGCGGGCGAGGGAGCATCCGGAGGAGCTCGACGCCGCCCGCGACCGGCACGCCACCTTCTTCCTCGCCTTCCTCGCGGCGCGCCACGATGCCTTCCACCACCCCGACGGTGAGCGCATGATGCTCGAGATCGACGCCGACCTCGAGAACGTGGCGGCGGCCTG
This sequence comes from Trueperaceae bacterium, assembly GCA_011390735.1. Lineage (GTDB taxonomy): Bacteria > Deinococcota > Deinococci > Deinococcales > Trueperaceae > JAABTL01. The sequence goes on from JAABRV010000213.1 coordinate 1,320, forward strand.
GCGCCGCGCCTGCGAGCGCGGGCTGCTGGCGCCGCTCCGATCGGCCGTCGCCAGCCTCGGCCGCTTCTGCTGGGCCTGGGGCCGCTACGACCTCCAGGACGCCTTGTACCCGCGAGCGATCGAGATCGCGGGCGAGGACCCAGCGCTCCTCGGCCTGCTGCTGGTGCAGCAGGGATCGGCCCAGACCTGGCGCGCGACCGGGGATTTCGGCGCGGCGCTCTTCGACCAGGCGCTCCCGCTGCTCGAGGCCTCGGCGGGTCCGGCCGAGGTGGCCTGGGCGCTGCGCGGCTACGCGATGGCGCAGGGGCGGTTCGGTCGCCGCGACCGGGCAGCCGCGGCGTACGAGCGAGCGATCCCGCTCTACCGCGAAGTCGGCGACGTCGAGGGCGCGCTCATGATGGGGAACTCGCAGGCCTCGGAGGCCGCGACCGTCGGCGCGGGCTTGGAGCTCTACGCCCGGTGCATCGACGCGTGCCGCGCGGCCGGGGAAGCGCACCCGTTGGCCATGGCCCTGTCGGGCCGCGCCGCGATGTTGCGCCTACTAGGCGAGTTCGAAGCAGCCGAGGACGCGGTGCGGGCAGCCCAGCGCGTGCACCGAGGCATGCGCGCGCCGTTCTGGTCGCTGGACCGTCGGAACGTGCGCGCCATCGTGTGCATCGAACGCGGACGGCTGCGCCGAGCGCGAGCCCTGTGCTGCCGGACGCTGGCGGGTCGTGGCGCGTCCGCGTCCGAGGTCGAGGCCGTAGGGGACGCGGCCACGGTTGCGCTGGCGGTGCTCGCGCGCGCCGCGTACCTCGCCGAGGACCCCAAGGGCGCGACCGGGTGGGCGCTGCGCTCCCTGGAGCAGCACCGCACCGCGCACGGCCGGGGGGCCTCCTACGACCTCGCGGCGTCCACGCTCGCGCGCGTGGCCTTGCGCGAAGGCGACCTCGAGGGCGCCCGCCGCTGGACCGACGCGCTGGGGCGCGGTCCCGACCCGAGGTGGTACGCGGGACCGCTCATCACGGCGGCGACGACGACCGAGGCCGACGTGGGCCGCGCGGAGGTCGAGCTGGCGAGTGGCGACCTGGCCGCCGCCACGGCGGCCCTGCGCACCGCGGTGGTGCGCGCCCGCCACGAGGAGCTGCTCGCGGCGGGCCTGGGCGCCCTCGTCACCGTGGCGCGCATCCTGGAGCGGCGTGGCGATCGCGACGGGGCGCGGCGGGTCGCCGCCTACGTACGCGCGCATCCGCGGGCTTCGTTCGAGACGAGGCGGGAGGCCGCGCGGTTGCCGCGCGTCGACGACGGGGCAGCGGCCGACTCGAGCGCGGCCGGCGTGCTGGTCGCGCTGGATCAGGCGTTGATCGATCTGGGATGAGGCGTGCACGATCGGCTGCCGTCCGTCCCACGAGGTACCTTGGCGGCATGCGGCTCGGCGACGCCTTCCGATTCGAGGACCTCGAGGTCGAGCGGGTCGAGGCAGGCTCCGTGGCGATCACCGTCGTCACGCCAGAGACCTTGTACCGGATGAAGCGCGACACGGTCCGGCCTCGCGACCGCGACGACGCCCAGCGGCTGGCGCGGGCCTTCGGCTTCGGCTCGGACGAGGATCGCCGACGTGCCGGTCCGCCGCTTCCGCGACGTAGCCGACATGCCGGAACCCCGCCGTGCCGCATCGGCACTCGAAGGGCTGGCGGCGGCGTGCGCCGCCTCGGAGCTCTCGCGGGCGTTCGGCACCATGCGCCGGGCACCACGGGACGTCCGACGGTTCCGATCGGTGGAGGATGCCGACGCCCACCGGCAGCGCTGGGAGTCGGGGGCGACCGGCGAATGACCAGCTGTCTCGTTTCGTCAAGTGGGGATCGACGAAGCTGCGTCGAGAGTGTCGACCTCGATCTGGCGCTCGCCGTCCTATAGCGTGGCGCGTTGACGGTCTTCGACGACCGCACCGATGCCGGATCCGTCCGGTAGCCGACCGACGTGATGCGATGCTGCCAAGACGCGCGAGGACGCTTCGGGACCGAAGCTACACCTGGTCGATCCGGAACGCACGCGCCGGGTTCGTGACCGTCATGGCGAAGATCGACTCGTCCGACACCCCGAACTCGCGCATGAGCGGGATGAAGCGCTTCGGCAGGTCGGTGTACGGCGTCACGTCACCCCCGCCGGGCTCGCCCACCCGGTACCACCCGGCGTCGTGCGAC
>JAABRV010000022.1 GCA_011390735.1 Trueperaceae bacterium
GCGGCGGTCGCGGTAGCCTGGCTGCTGCGCGATCGGCCCCGCTGGTCCTCCCTCGTGCCGCCGGCCCACGCGGTCGCGCAGGGCATGGCCACCGGGCTACTGAGCGGGCCGTTCGCCGCGGTCGGCGCCGACGCGCCGACCGCCGGATCACCGGCCGTGGTGGCGATCGCCCTGGTCCTGGCGGCCGCCTGGTGGGTGTGGCTCCCCGGGCGCGGCGGCCGCCCGGCGCGGGCCGCAGGAACGCGCTCTGGTAGACTCCGCTCGTGACCCCGCGCCCGCGAGTTCGCGCCTTGCTCGTCGCCGTCGCCCTGTTGGCGGTGACGGCCTGTGCGCCGCGCGTCGTGGGCGAGATCACGGACATGTCGCCGGTGGTGGACGTCGTCGCGCCGCGGTTCGTGCTCGACCCCAGGGAGACGCGCATCGAGCGCTTCGATCCGCCGGGCGCCGGCGCCGGCCTGGTCGTCGACCTGTCGGTGGTGGTCAGCAACCCCAACGCCTTCGATCTCTTCCTCGAGACCGTCGACTATCGGCTGCTGCTGGCGGGCGAGCGGGCGCACGTCGCGGTGCTCGAGCCGCACCTCTCGGTGCCCGCGCTCGGCAGCGCGCGCTGGCGCTGGCGCCTCGAGGCGTCGCTGGCCGACCAGCCCAGGCTGTGGCGCGCCGTCGTCGCCAGCTTCGCCGGCGAACCGCTGCCGTTCGCGGTCGAGGGCCGGCTCCGCTTCCGCAGCGAGGTGTTCATCTTCAGCACCGGGGTGCGCCCGCTGTTCTCCGGGGTGTTGCGCGCGCGTCAGGCGGTCGAGCCGCCGGTGATCGGCGTCGTGGCGGGCACCGAGGGCACGGTCGTGGCGCGGGCCGACGCGCCGGCTCTGCGCTTCCTGCTGGAGCTGCACAACCCCGGCGACGTGGGCTACTTCGTCTCCGCCCGCGGCCTCGCGCTCGGCCTCCTGGCGCCCGGCTTCGATGCGTCGGGCACCCCGCTGGCGCCGACCGATGCCGAACGGGCCAGGGCGTCCACCGTGGCCGTCCTCGACCTCGCGCCCGTGCCGCTGCCCGCCGGTGCGACCGTGCGGCGCGAGATCGTCGTGGTCCTCGACCTCGAGCGCCTCGCCGCGGACGACCGCGAGCGCGTGGAGGCCCTCCTGGCGGGCGGCCCGACGCGCTTCGTCCTCGACGGCACCTTCGTGTACGACGTCCTCGGGGCCGACAGCTTCCAGGCGCCCGGGCGATGCGCCGTGGGGGGCCTTCGGCCGCTGACGTCCGCCGGGGTAGGCTGCCGGCCATGTTCCGTGTCCTCGTCACCGACGCCATCGCCCTGGGCGCCACGCGGTTCGACGACGCCGTCGTGGAGGACCGAGCCGGCATCTCGCGGCCCGAGCTCCTCGCGGTGGCGTCGGGTTACGACGCGCTCATCACCCGCTCGCGCACGCAGGTGGACGAGGGCCTCCTCGCGGCCGCCGGGCCGCGCCTCAAGGTGGTCGGCCGTGGCGGCGTAGGCGTCGACAACATCGACCTCGACGCCGCGAGCCGGCGCGGCATCCTGGTCGTCAACGCGCCGGAGGCCAACAACGTGTCCGCCGCCGAGCTGGCGATCGCCCTGCTGCTGGCCGCGGCCCGCGGCGTGGCCCGCTCCGACGCCCGCCTCCGCCGCGGCGTGTGGGACCGCGCGTTCCTCGGCCGCGAGGTCGATGGCGCAGCGCTCGGCATCGTCGGCCTGGGCCGGATCGGCAGCCTGGTCGCGCGCCGGGCGCAGGGACTCGGCATGCGGGTCGCCGCCTACGATCCCTACATCACGGCGCGTCGCGCCGAGGAGCTCGGCGTGCGGCTGGTCGACGAGCTCCACGCGATGCTGGCCGAGGTGGCCTTCCTCACCGTTCACACCCCGCTGACCGACGAGACCACGGGGCTGATCGACGCCGCCGCGCTGGCCGCGTTGCCGGCCGGCGCGGTCGTCGTCAACGCCGCCCGCGGCGGCATCGTGGACGAGGCGGCGCTCGCCGCCGCCCTCGCTGCCGGGCACGTCTTCGCCGCCGGGCTCGACGTCTTCGTGGAGGAGCCGCCGCCCCCCGACCACCCGCTGCTGGGCCGGGACGACGTCGTCGTGACGGCCCACCTGGGGGCGAACACCGAGGAGGCCCAGCGGCGCGTCGGCTCGGACATCGTCGAGCGCACCGTACGTGCCCTGCGCGGCGACGTGGCGCTCGGCGTCGTCAACGCGCCGGCGCTGGCCCCCGAGGTGGTCGCCAAGCTCGGGCGCCATCTCGAGCTCGGGGAGGCGCTCGGCAAGGTGATCGCGCAGCTCGCCCAGGGCCGCGTGCACGAGCTGGTGATCGAGTTCGCCGGCGACTTCCCGCTCGATCCGGACCCGATCGCCGTCGCCGTCGCGAAGGGCTTCCTGGAACCGGTCCTGAGCGACCCGCCCACCTACGTCAACGCGCTGGCGCTGGCCAAGCAGCGCGACGTGCGCGTCTCGCGCGTCGTCGCGGCCCGCCCGCGCGGGTACGTCACGCACGTGCGCGTCACCGCCAGAAGCGATGCCGGGAGCAGCGTGGTGGCCGGCACGGTGCTGGGCGATCACCCCCGCATCGTCGAGATCGAGGGTTTCCCGATCGAGATCCGCCCCGAGGGCACGATGCTGATCTGCACGAACTACGACCGTCCCGGCGCGGTGGGCCGCGTCGGCACCGTGCTGGGCGATGCCGGCGTCAACATCTCCGGGATGCAGCTCTCGCGGGTCGGTGAGGACGGTCTGGCGATGTTCGCGCTCACCCTCGACCAAGTGCCCGGCGAGGCGGTGCTCGGCGTCCTGCGCGGCATGAGCGACGTCATCCACACGCTGCGGGCGGTGCGACTGTGAGCGTCGACGGCAGGGCAGGGCCCGCCGACGCCCGGCCTGCAGGCGCCGGCGGCCGCGCGCCGTTCCGGCCGCGGCTGTACGCGCCGGGACCCGTCGCCGTGCCGCCGGCGGTCCTGGAGGCGCTCGCGCGCCCGGTGGTCCACCACCGCACCGACGCCTTCCGCGCCACCTTCCAGCGGGTGCGCGCCGCGCTCGCCGAGGTGCTCGAGGTGCCCGGCGACGACGTCATGCTGCTGACCGGCTCCGGCACGACCGCCTTCGAGGCCGCCCTGATCGCGGCGGTGCCGCGCGAGGGCCGCGTGCTCGCCCTGCGCGGCGGCAAGTTCGGCGACCGCTGGGCCACGATGGCGCGCACCCTCGGTTACCGGGTGAGCGAGCACGACGTGGCCTGGGGGCGGGCGTTCGACGTCGATGGACTGCGCGAGCGGTTGGCGGGCGGCGGGCCGCTCGACGCGGTCACGCTGGTGCACTCCGAGACGTCGACCGGCGTGCTTCACGACGTCGCGGCGCTCGCCGAGGTCGTGCGGGACCACGCCCCGGACGCGCTGGTCCTGGTCGACGCGGTCACCAGCCTGGCGGCCGCCGAGCTACGACCGTGGGCCTGGGGCCTCGATGCGGTCGTGGCCGGATCGCAGAAGGGCGTCATGCTGCCGCCCGGGCTCGGCTTCGCGTGGCTGTCGGAGCGCGCCTGGGCACGCGGGCGCGCCCAGGCGCGCGACGGAGGCGCGGGTGGCCGGGCGGCGGCCTACACCCTCGACCTCCACCGCGAGCGGCCGCGGCAGCGCCAGGGCGACAGCGGCACCACCCCGGCCACTTCGCTCGTCGTGGCGGCCGAGGTGGCCCTCGACCTCCTGCTCGCCGAGGGCCTCGCGCGGCGCCGCGCCGCGCTCGATCGGCGCAACCGCGCGCTGCTCGCCGCGGGGGCGGCGCTCGGCGCCGAGGCGTTCGCCGAACGCGTCAGCCCGGCGGTCGCGGCGATGACGACCCCCGAGGGCCTCGCCGCCCCGGCCGTGGTGCGCGCGCTGGCCGACCGGGGGGTGCGCATCGCGGGTGGCCAGGACCACCTCGCGGCGCGGCTGATCCGCCCGTCGCTGCTCGGGCACGGTGACGACTACGACGCCGTCGTCCTCGCGGCGGCGCTCGAGGACGCCTGGCGCGACCTGGGACGGGCGGTGGCGCCCGGCGCGGCCGTGGCCGCGGCGATGGCGGTCCTCGGGAGCTGAGCGCCGCGCGCCGGCTCGCGCATCAGACGTGCGCGAGGAACACCCAGCTGGTCGCCGCGTCCGTGACGGGCGCCCGCCCGAAGCCGCCGAAGGTGCGCACGCGGGCGAAGCCTGCGCCGCGCAGGGCGCGCTCCAGCTCGAACCGCTGGAAGTAGCGCTGGCGCAGCGTCGCCCGCCGTCGCCGCACGGCGCCGTCGTCGCCCACGCGGTCCCAGCGGTGCTCGGTCACCACCACCTGGCGGGTGGCGTCGTGGGTCTGCCAGAGGAACAGGTCGCCGTCGCCGAGGCGCTCGGCGCGCACGGCGCCGGGGGCCCCGGCGGCGCCGGGGGCGCCGAAACGCGGCACGAAGACGTCGGTCGCGAAGGCGCCATTGGGGTCGAGGTGGTGGTGCGCCGCGCGCAGGGCGGCGTCCTGGTCGTCCAGCGTCGGCAGGTGCATGAGCGCGTGGAACGGCGCGATCGCCAGCGGCACGCGGACGCCGAGGTCGAGGCCGCGCATGTCGGCGTCGATCCACGTGACGCGTTCGCCGCACCCCGCCGCGGCCAGGCGGGCGGCGCCCCGCGCTCGCATGGCAGGCGACGGCTCGACGGCCAGGACGGCGTGTCCGGCCTGCGCCAGCGCGAGAGTGACGCGGCCGCTGCCGGCACCGAGCTCGAGCACGGGGCCGCCGTGGTCGTCGGCCAAGCCGCGATAGAAGGCGAGGTCGTCGCGGTACCCCGCGTGCAGCAGGTCGTAGAACTCGGGGTCGTCGTACAGGTCGGGGCTCACGCGCGTTCCTGCAGGCGGCCGTCGCCGGCGACGAGGACCCGGTCGGCGGCGTCGACGAGGGTGGGCCGGTGGCTGACGACGATGACCAGCCGCTCGCGGGCGAGGCGGCGGAGCAGGTCGATCAGCTCGGCCTCGGCCGCCCCGTCGAGGGCCGAGGTCGGCTCGTCGAGCAGCAGCACCAGGGGTCCGCCCGCCAGCGCTCGGGCGATCGCCAGGCGCTGCTGCTGGCCGCCCGAGAGCCCCTGCCCGTCCTCCGCCAGCGGCGCGTCCAGGCCCCCTGGCAGTTCGGCCAGGGCCGCGGCGAGGCCGACGTCGCGCAGCGCCGCCCACAGGGCGTCGTCGCCGATGTCGCGGCCGAGCGCCAGGTTGTCGCGCAGCGAGCCCGACAGCAGCGCCGATCCCTGCGGCACGTAGGCGACGCGGGCGCGGAGCGCGCTCTCGTCGGCGACCCCGGCCTCGTCGACGACGACGCCGGCGACGCGCAGGCGACCGCCCCGCGCCGGCAGCAGCCCGAGGACGGTGCGGAGCCAGCTCGTCTTGCCGGTGCCGCTCGGGCCCACGACGGCGACGAGGCCGGGACCCTCGATGACGACGTCGTCGGCGGCCAGGGTCGTGGTGGCAGCGAAGCCGACGACCAGCCCCTCGGAGCGCAGGCCGGCCTCGGGGGCCGCGACCAGGTCGCCGCGTCGCGCCGACGGCGGGCGCTGCGCGTCGAGCGACCGCAGACGGTAGGCCGCGGCGCGCGCCTGCTGCCACATCGCCAGCGCCTTCGGCAGCAGCTGCGCCGGCGTCCCGAGGAGGGCGACCAGCGTCACGAAGCCCACCAGCTCGCCGGTGGTGGTGCGGCCCGCGACGACGCCCTGGGCCAGCCAGGCGACCAGGCCGCCGATCGCGACGAAGACGAGCTGCTGCGACACCGGCGCCGGCAGCGCCGCCCAGCGCACGCGGGCCGCCATGGCGGCCTCCACCGCGCGGTTCGTCGGCGCGAAGCGCCGCGCGGCGAAGGCGAAGGCGTCGAAGGCCCTCAGCGTCTCGCGGAGCCGCGTGTGTTCCTGCAGGCGCGCCCCCAGCCGCTCGATCGTGTCCTGATGGCGGCGGGTCGCGGCCTCCACCGCGCGGCCGATCGCTCGGGTCGCGAGGACGGCGGGCAGCGCCAGCAGCAGGAGCCCGGCGGTCGCGACCGCGTCGGTCCACGCCAGCAGCGCGAGGATCGTCACCAGCGTCGCGCTCTCGATGACGATCGAGCCGAGGCCGTACATGACGTAGGTCTCCACCTCGCGCAGGTCGCTGATGACCCGCGTGGCCAGGCCGCCGCTGGTGGCGCCGCCGCTGGCCGCGGGCGGTCGCCACAGCAGGGCGTCGTGGAGCCGGCCGCGCCACACGCGCGAGCGGTGAGCGGCGGCACGCCCGAAGGCGAGGTCCTGGAGGAACAGCAGCGAGGAGCCGGCCACGGTCACCCACGCACCGACCCACAGGACGGCGGGCAGTTCCCTCAGCGCCCCCTCGACCAGCACGCGGTCGACGAGCGGCGTGATGAAGAGGGGCACCAGCGCCACGCGCAGACCCGCGCCGAGCACGGCCGCCGCGATGGCCGTGGCGGCCCAGCCCCCGCTCGGGCGCAGCAGGGGGGCCCGCGGTTCCCGCGGGGCCTGCGGTTCCCGCGGGGCCCGCGGGCCGCCGGCGAGGGCTTCGGGCGTCACCGCGCCGACGCTCCGGGGTGCGCCGGGCGCCCTTCCCGCGGGACCAGCTCCCGCAGGCGCGCGACGAGGCGGTCCGCGGCGCCGGGCGCCGGCATCGTGGCCGCGAGGCGGGCGCGGCGGCGAGCGCGTTCGTCGGGGTCGTCGAGCAGCCCCGCCAGCCGCTCGGCCACCGCTGCGGGCTCGATCCGGCCGGTGATCTCGTCCATGAGCGGCTCGCCGCTGAAGCGGTTCGGCAGCGAGACCGGGATCCGCAGCCCCTCGACGAACAGGCGCACGGCCCGCCGCTTGAGCGGGACCCCGACGAGCGGCAGCAGCGACAGCCAGTGCCCGGGTCCCTCCAGCGGGATGATCTCCGGGCGGTTGAGGGGCAGGATGACGACCGTCGGCACGCCCGCGATGCCCAACTCCAGCGTGTTCGTGCCGGGGATCGTCAGGGCCGCGTCCGCCGAACGCATGTGCGCGTAGCGCTCGTTCTCCGCGACGATCTCGACCCGCGCCCCGGCGGGCGTCCACACGACGTCGCCCTCGCGGCGTGCGGCGATCCCGCCGAGCGTCGCCCGCTCCACGCCGGCGATGCCGGCACGCACCGTCTCCTCGGTGAGCGAACCGGCCACGGGCCACACGAAGCGGGCGTCCGGGTAGCGCGGCGCCAGCCGGTCGGCGACCGCCAGGACGAACGGGATGAGGTGGCGGGCGAACGCGTCACGCGAGCCCGCGAGCAGCAGCACGTGTGGCCGTCCGGGGTGGGCGACCGGGTCCTCCGAGCGGACGGCGTCCGCCACCAGGTTGCCGACGACCTCGACCCCGCCGTCGGCCCAGCCGCCGCGCCCTGCGGCCGGCGCCCGCCAGCGCCGCGCCCGGCGCAGCGTGCGTTCGTCGGGGACGAAGAGCCGCTCGATGCCGCGCGTCAGGTCCGGCACGAAGGCGTAGCGGAAGGCGCGCGCGCCCAGCTTGCGCGCCAGCGACGCCGCGTACGCCGCGCCGCCGCCGAGCGACAGCACGAGCGCACCGGGTCCGCCGCGGAGCCCGGCGGGCGCCCGGCCGAGCGCGGCGGCCGCCGTGAACTGCGCCGCGCTGGTGACGTGGTCGGGGCCGAACCGCCGCGCGACCTCCGCCTCGGCGCCGCTCGCGAACTGGCAGGGCACCAGGGCGATCGACACGCGCGCGTCGGGCTCGGCCCGCCGCCAGGCCTCCAGGACCGGCCGCGCCCAGGTGTAGAGCTCACCGGGGCCGTTGCTGGTGAGGACGACCTCGCGACCCGTCACGCCGCTCGGTGATCCGTGACGAAGCGCAGCGTTCCTCGGCGCGACGCGGCCATGAAATCGCGCATCTCGGCCACCTCGGGCCAGCTCGCCGCCAGCTGCTCCAGGGTCTCGTGGTCGCGGTGGCGGATCGCCCGCAGCGCCTGCTCCAGCGCGTGGTAGCGGTCGCCGGTCACGCCGCGGCGCCGCAGGCCGACCGCGTTGAGGCGGTAGTGCCGCGCCGGGTTGCCGCGTGCCATCGCGAACGGCAGCACGTCGCGGTTGAAGCCGGACACGGCGCCCAGCATGGCGCCACGGCCGACCCGCACGAACTGGTGGAGGGACGCGCCGGCGCCGAGGACCGCATCGTCACCCACCTCGACGTGCCCCCCCAACTGGACCGCGTTCGTCAGCACCACCCGGTCGCCGACGCGGCCGTTGTGCGACACGTGGACGCCCACCATGACCAGCGCGTCCTCGCCGACCGTCGTGCGCTCGCCCTCGCCCGTCGCGCGGTGCACGGTGACGTGTTCGCGCAGGACGGCGCGGGCGCCGATGTCGACGCCGCTCGGCTCGCCCCGGAAGCGGGTGTCCATCGGGGTCCCGCCGATCACCGCGTGGGGACCGACCCTGGCCCCCGCGCCGATGCGCGTGCCCGGCAGGAGCACGGTCCCGGGCAGCAGCACCGCGCCCGCCGCGACCTCGACGTCGCTCTCGACCACGACGAAGGGACCGATCTCGACCCCGGGGCCGATCACGGCCCGCGGGTCGATGACGGCGTGGGGGTGGATGCGGGTGGCCGCCGACACGACGCTCCTCAGCCCGGCACGACGAACGACAGCGTGGCCTCGGCGGCCACCTCGTCGCCCACGAGGGCGACGCTCTCGACGGTGCACAGGCCGCGCCGGAAGCGGGTGATCGTCCCCGTGAGGCGCAGCGTGTCGCCCGGCACCACCTTGCGGCGGAAGCGGGCGCGCTCGATCGTCGCGAGGTAGCCGACGCGGGCTTCCTCGCGCCCCTCGCGCACGTGCAGGCCGATGGCTGCGGCCTGCGCCAGCGCCTCGACGACGAGGACGCCGGGCATGAGCGGCTCCTGCGGGAAGTGCCCGACGGCCCAGGGCTCGTTGAAGCTCACGTGCTTGACGCACTCGAAGCCGTCGCCCTCCTGGGACACGAAGGCGTCGACCATGAGGAACGGGTAGCGGTGGGGCAGGATCGCGCGGACGTCGACCATGGCGCCGAGTGTACCGCCCACCTGGGCGGACCCGCCCAAGGGGGCGCCCCCGCCCACCTCAGCGGGTGGGCGACGCGGCGAGCGCCGCCTGCGCGCTGCCCTGCCGCTCCAGCGTGACGAGCAGGTCCTGCGCCAGCGACAAGGAGCGGATGTCGTCCTCGAGCGTACCCACGGGGTCGGTGCCGCCGCGGATCCGCGTGATGAAGTGCGCCAGTTGCTTCCGCAATGGGTTGTCCTCGAAGACGACGTGGCGGTCCACGAGGATGTGCCTGACGCCGCCGCCGGCGCCCGCGACGAGGTCGTCGTCGTGCGCGGCGCCGCTGCCGGTCGCCAGCTGTTCGGCGGCTTCGGCCGGTGCCGGGCGGTACACCGTCATCTCGGTGTGGGGGTCCTTGGCGAAGTCGAGCCGGAAGGTCCGTTGCGCATCCGCGACGACCAGGCTGCGCTCGGCGTCCGGCGCCACGCGGCTCGCCAGGAAGCGGGCGACGCAGCCGTCCGCGAAGCGCACTTGGGCGGCGCAGACGTCCTCGTGCGGGCCCGCGCCGATGGTGTGGGCGGCCACGGCGACGTCGACGACCGGCTGCCGCACCAGGCCCAGCACGATATCGATGTCGTGGATCATCAGGTCGAGCACGACGCCGACGTCCTGGATGCGGCCGTTGGGCGTCAGCCGGCGCGCCTCGATGAGGTAGGGCCGGCCGACCTCGGCGCGCAGGCGCTCGATGGCGCGGAAGAAGCGCGTGATGTGCCCGACCTGCAGCACCAGGCCCCGCTCGCGCGACATCGCGGCCAGTCGCCGAGCGTCGTCGACCCGCGTCGCCACCGGCTTCTCGACCAGCACGTGGACGCCCGCCTCGAGCAGCCGCTCGGTGATCGTGTGGTGCACGGTCGTCGGCGCGGCGAGGCTGGCCGCGTCCACGCGCGTGAACGCCAGCAGCGCCTCGGTGTCGGGGAAGACCGGGCAGCCGAACTGCTGCTCCGCCTCCTGGCGGCGCCGCGCGTCCGGTTCGACGATGCCGACGAGCTCGACATCGGGCAGCAGGCGGTAGACGTTCGCGTGGTGGCGCCCCATGACGCCAGCGCCGATCACGGCGACGCGCAGCCGCGGGTTCACGTGGGCGGGTCGTGGGGGAGTGGGGGGTGGTGAGCGAGGAAGTGGCGCATGGCTTCGACGTGGGCGCGATGTGAACCGCGGTGGATCCGCACGCGACCGCCGAGCGGCCGCCCGAGGAGGGCGAGGTCGCCGACGGCGTCGACCGCCTTGTGGCGCACGGGCTCGTCCGGTGTCCGCAACGGGCCCGAGGTCCCCTCGTCCGTGAAGAGGATACCACTGCCCGGCCGGGCCCCCTCCGCCAGGCCGCGCGCCTGCAGCGCGGCGAGCTCGCGCGCGAAGCCGAAGGTGCGCGCCGGCAGCAGGGCGGGGTAGTCGGCCCGTCGTCCCCGCCAACGCTGCTGTCCGATCGCCGGGTGTTCGAAGTCGATCGACACCTCGAGCAGCGCCTCGCCCGGCAGGATGTCGATCTCGCTCGCGCCCGGCGAAGCGGCGGAGCGCCAGCGGACGGCGCGCGAGACCGGCCACGGCGCCGGCGGCGGCGGCGGCGGACCCAGCGCCGCCAACGCCTCGGACCACGGGGCGGCCGAGCCGTCGAGGATCGGCAGCTCGTCGCCATCGACCTCGATCACCAGGTCCGACCAGAAGCCCAGGGCGTGGCAGGCCGCCAGCACGTGCTCGACGACGGCCACCCGCGCGCCGTCCGCGCCGAGCACCGTGCAGCGCTCCGTGTCGACGACGTGGGCGACGTCGGCGGCGATGGTGGCGCCACCGGTCCGGAAGCGCAGCGCCCCGGGCTCGCGGTGGAGCCACACGCGGGATCGGCGGCCCCCGTGGATGCCGAGGCCCTCGAGGGGCCGCGTCAAGCGCGCCCCTTGACGAAGGCCCAGATCGCCTCGAGCCGGCCGATGAGGTAACGCTCGCGCACCCAACGCCGCATGGGCTGGGCAGGGTAGCCGCCCCAGGTGTCGCCCGCGGGCACGCTCTTGGTGACGCCGGCGCCGCCGGCGATGCGGGCGTCGGCACCGATCTCGACGTGGTCGGCGACGCCCGCGGCGCCCCCGATCACGACGCGGTCGCCGATCGCGGTCGAACCGGCGACGCCGGTCTGGCCGGCGATGAGCACGTCCGCGCCGATGCGGACGTTGTGCCCGATCTGCACCAGGTTGTCGATCTTGCTGCGGGGCCCGACGACGGTCGCGCCGAGGGTGGCACGGTCGATGCACGCGTTGGCCCCGACCTCGACGTCGTCGCCCAGCACGACGGTGCCCAGGTGGTGGATGCGCTCCGCGCCGCGCGGGCCGGGCGCGAAGCCGAAGCCGTCGCCGCCGATCACGGCGCCCGCCTGCAGCCAACAGCGGCGGCCGACGACGACGCCGTCCTCGATGACCACCCGCTCGCGCAGCACGCTCCCGGCGCCCACGCGCGCGCCCGCGCCGACGACGGCGCCCGCGCCGAGGACCACGTCGTCCTCGAGGATCGCGTCGGCGCCGACGACGGCGAGCGGCCCCACCGCGACGCGGGCGCCGAGGCGCGCGCTCTCGTCGACGACGGCCGACGCGTGGACGCCGACCTCGGCGACCGCCGGACGCGGGTCGAGCCGGCGCGACAGGCGCGCGAGGGCCAGCCGCGTGTCCGCGACCGCCCAGCGTGCGGGGTCGCCCGCGTGCACGTCCGCCAGCGCGTCGACGTCGCCGATCGCGGCGACCACGGCGGCGACGCCCGCGACGCGCCAGCGCGCCCAGGCGTCCGCAGCGAGCCGCGGGAGCACGACCACGGCGTCCGCGGGCGCCTCGCCGCCCGCAACCGGGTCCCACAACCGGCGGACCGTCACGTCGGGGCCGTCGGTGCGGGCGGGCAGGAGGGCCCGCGCCTCCGCGCTGGTCAGGGGGCTCGGTTCGGTCATGGTCGCTCATCCTCCCGCACGTCGGGTGCCTCGACGGGCGCGTCGGCCCCCGTGCCGGGGGCCGCGGCCACGTCGAGCGTCAGCGTCACGCGCCCGGTGACGAACCCCGGGACGGCCACGCGCTCGAGCAGTTCCCATTGGCCGCCGTCGGCGCGTGCCTCGATCACCAGGTCGCCGCCCCGCGGTCGTTCGCGCAGGAACGCGAGCAGCTCGTCGAACGTCAGGGGCGCGTCATCGGGGTCGGGGGGCTCCTCTGCGCCTTCCTCGCGCGGCCAGGTCGCCCCGCGGACGACGAGCTCCACGCGTCCGTCGAGGTGCTCCGGCCACGCGACGTCGACGCCGAGCACCTCGCCGGCGCGCCGCCACGGCTGCAGCCGCAGGTAGAGCGGGACGATCGCGCCCGCCACGTGCTCGCCGGCCTCGGCGATCGCCTGGCGGACCTCGACGTCGCGACGCTGGTCCTCGACCCGCATGAGCAGCGAGACGCGCGTCACGTGCGGGTCCTCGAAGGGGTTCCGCGCCAGCAGCGCCAGGGGCGCCCCCGCGAGTCGCGCGGCGGCGGTGGCCACGTCGCTGGCGTGGACGACTGCCTCCGAGAGGCGCAGGCTGGGTCCCTCGCGCAGGCCGACGTCCCAGTGGAGGGTCGCCGTCCCGCCGCCGCCCCGCCCACGGACCCGGTCGAGCGCCTCCAGCGTCGCGACCGCGACGAGCGCGGGCCACAGGTCCGGGTCGCGGACGACCTCGAAGCGCAGGGTGGTCCGTTCCTCGAGGCCGACCGCGTTCGCGGCGGCGACGGTCAGCGTGACGGGCAGCAGCTCGGGCCGTTCGCCCAGCCGGCCGCCGACCGCGGCGAGCCGGTCCTGCTCCATGCGCCCGAGGACCGTGTCGCCGCTGTTCGCCAGCTTGAAGGGCACGCTCCGCCGCGGCACGACGGCCGTGACCTGCGCCGCGAGCAGCGGCCAGTCGACCGCGCCGGTGCCCAGCAGCGGGTGGCCGAAGGCCAGCCAGCGGTCCCCCTCGAGTTCGGTCAGCGTGCCGATGGCGCCGATGGTCACGTCGCCGCGCACCCAGCCGACGGCGATGGCGGAGCCGGGGGCGAGTGGACCCGCCACCGCCGCCCCGGATCCCCCGCCCGGGAGCACCTGCAGCGGCTCGATCGAGGCCGACCGCAGCTCGTGCTGCAGGAGCGCCAGCGCACGCTCGCCGAGGCCGGCGACGAGCACCGGCGTCGAGAGCGGCGCGATGCCCGCCTCGCGCAGGGCGCCCAGCGCGCGCGCGGCCGATCCGGCGCCGGGTCCACCCGGCGGGCCGGCGTCCGCGTCGGGCCACCCCTGCGCGCGCATGGCCGCGATCGGCGTGACGAGCGCGAGGCCGCCCGGGGCGTCCACGAAGGTGTAGCCGATCGCGCCCAGCAGCGCCTCGCCGCCGGCGTGCGGGAGCACGACGGGACTGCCGCTCATGCCCGCGGCGACGCCGCCCGCCGCGTCGATCAGCGGCCCGGAGGCGCGCACGAGGACCAGGGGGAAGCCGAGCCCGAACCCCTCCTGGCGCGCCACGACCTCGACGGCGAAGCGCTCCACGCCCTGGGGTCCCTCGGTGAGCCCGTAGCCGACCGTTCCGGGAACGAGCTCGTCGAGCGGGAACGCGGGCCAGCCCGACGCCGTCTGGCCCCACGCCGGCGTCGCCAGCAGCGCGGCGACCGCCAGCACGAGGCCGAGCGCCCGCCCCGGCCGCCGACGCGTCATCGCCGCAGGAAGGTGTCCGAGATGAGGGCGTCCTGCAGGACGGGGATCATGTCCAGCGCCTGCCCGGTGCCGAGCGCGACGCAGTCCATCGGGTTCTCGGCCACCGACACGGGGATGCCCGTGCTCTGCCGCAGCAGCTCGTCGAAGTTCTTCAGCAGCGAGCCGCCGCCCGTCATGATGATGCCGCGGTCGATGACGTCCGACACGAGCTCCGGCGGCGCCATCTCGAGCACCCGGCGGACGCCGTCGGCGATCTTCTGCACGGGTTCCTTCAGGGCCTCGACGGTGTCCTCGGTCGTCACGCGGATCGTCTTCGGTAGGCCGTTGATGAGGTCGCGACCGCGCACCTCGATCTCGCGGACGTCCTCCGGGCGGGCGACGACGGCCGCGCCGACCTTCATCTTGACTTCCTCGGCCGTGCGGTCGCCGATGAGCAGGTTCTCCTTGTGGCGGATGTGGCGGATGATCGCCTCGTCGAACTCGTTGCCGGCGATGCGCAGCGACTCGGAGACGACGATGCCGCCGAGGCTGATGATGGCGACGTCGGTCGTACCGCCACCGATGTCGACGATCATCGAGCCGGTCGGTTCCGCGATGCGGACCCCGGCGCCGATCGCCGCCGCCAGCGGTTCCTCGATGAGGAAGGCCTTGCGCGCGCCGACCTCACGCGTGGCCTGCAGCACCGCGCGGCGCTCGACCTCGGTCACGCCCGACGGGACGCACACCATGATGTTCGGCTTGAACCAGCGGCCGGCGCCGGTGACGACCCGGCGGACGAACGCCTGGAGCATCTTCTCGGTCAGGTCGTAGTCGGCGATCACGCCGTCGCGCATCGGTCGCACCGCGACGATGTTGCCCGGCGTGCGGCCGAGCATGCGGTAGGCCTCGTCGCCCACGGCCTTGACCTCGTTGGTGTCCCGCACCATCGCGATCACCGAGGGTTCGCGGAGCATGATGCCCTTGCCCTTGACGTAGATGAGGACGGTCGCCGTCCCCAGGTCCACGCCGATCTCCTGCCAGAATCTCATCAGACATCAGCTCCCGACGGGGTGCGCCCCGGTGCGGCGGCGGTGCGTTTCGGTGACGATCGGGGGGCACGATCGCGGCCTTCGACCGGCGTGCCCAGCACCCCGCGCGGCAGTATACCTACCCCCCGGCCCGGACCGTCGGCCCGCGGGTTCACCGCCCGCCCGCCACCTCGTAGCGGACGACCGGGGGCGACGCGTCCGGCGCGTCCACCCGGCGCGCGTGGACGGCGGCGTCCGGCGCGCTGCGCAGGCTGGCCGCCGCGTCGGTCGGCAGGTCGGGCAGGGCCACCCGCCGGCGGCCCTCGCCGGCCAGCGGTCGTCCGTCCGCCGCGAGGCGCCAGGTCTCGGTCCACGCCTCTCCACGGCGCGCCTCGGTGGCCACGGCCCCGCGTTCGCCCGGGCCGATGCAGGCCGCCGCGCGGGCCGCCAGGGTGTCGCCGCCCACGAGTGGCACCCCGAGCGCACGGGCCGCCGCCGTCGCCCACGCGACGCCGACGCGCGCGCCGGTGTACGAGCCGGGACCCACGCCGACGCCGATGCCGCCGAGGTCGGTGGCCGCGATCCCGTGCTCGGCCACGAAGGCGTCGATGCGGACGGCCAGTTCGCCGGCCAGCCGGCGGTCGAGGCGCCAGGCCGCGCGGGCGATGCGGCCCGTGTCCGGCCACCAGAGCGCGAGCGCCAGGTACGGCGTGGCGGTATCGAGCCCGAGCCGCGGGCCCGGCACCGTCATGCGGGTCCCCGCCCCGGGTCCCAGTGGGCGCTCCGCCGGTCGCCTTCACGCGTCAGGCGCAGGTGCCAGGCCTCCGGGTGCGCCGCCAACAGGCGTTCTCCCCACTCGACGACCACCGCCCGCGCGCGCTCGAGGTAACCCTCGAGGTCCAGCGCGGCGTCGACGTCGACCGAGGCGTCCAGCCGGTAGGCGTCGACGTGGACCAGCGGGCCCGCGGGCGTGGGGTACTCGTGGACCAGGGTGTAGGTCGGGCTGGTGACGTGCGCGTCGCTCCCGAGCGCCGCGGCGAGCGCGGCGACGAAGGTCGTCTTGCCGGCACCGAGCGGCCCGCTGACGACGAGGAGCTGCCCCTCGGGCAGCACGGCCGCGGTGCGCTGCGCGAGCGAGCGGGTCGCGGCGAGGTCGGGGAGCTCCATGAGTTAGCCCTCGGGCGACGCGGGCGGTTCGGTGGCGTCCTCGGGTTCGTCGAAGAGATCGTCGAACGCCCCGAGGACGTCGTCGAGCCGCCCGCCGCTGACGAGCTGGTCGGCGATCGCGCGCGTCGCCTCGAAGGCGGCCTCGAGCTGCCGCAGCGTCGCCTCGGCCTCGCCGAGCGAGGCGAACAGCTGCGCCTGCAGGCCCGGCGAGACGCGACCGATCGCACCGCGTTGGTCGTCGAGGTGCATGAGCACCCGGCGCACGGCGGCCACGTCGTCGTTGTTCAGGCGTGCCACGGTGTGGAACGAGGCCAGCGCGGCGTCGAGGCGCTCGTCGAAGCCCGCAAGCCTCGCCGCGAGCTCGGCGTCCACTTGGGCGAGGCGCGCTTCGAGCGCGGCGACGGCCTCTTCGCCGCCGTCGTCCGTCTCCACCGACTCGCGCGCCGTCGCGATCAGGGCCTTGAGCCCATCGGCCGACGGGACGCCGGCGTCGCTCGCCCGCTGCGCCTCCTGCCGCGCCCGCAGGTAGCGGCGACGCAGGGCGGAGCGGCGGACGTCGCGGGTGGCGGCCACCTCGCGCTCGACCTCGTCGAGGTCGGGGAAGGCGCCCTCGTCGAGCTGTCGGGCGGCGGCCTGGAGCGCCCGCAGCAGCGCCTCGGGCGCAGGTTCGCCGGCCTCCCGCGCCAGCTCGTCGAGTCGGTTGGCGACCGCGGTGCGGGCGTCCGCCGTGAGCTGGGCCACCAGGTGCGTCAGCGCCTGGAGCCGCGCGTCGTCGGCGCCGCCGTCCGCCTCGAGTGCCTCGACCTCGCCGCGCACGGCGGTCGCCCGGGCGCGGAGCCCGCCGAGTTGGGGGAGCTGCGCCATGCGCGCGCTCAGCTCGCGCACGCGCGCCATCTGCCGCGCGGACTGGTCGCCGCTGGCCTCCGCGACGGTGCGCTGCCAGGCCGCCTCGGCGTCGAGCGCCATCTCGAGCAGGGCCGAGCCCTGCTCCTCGGTGAAGGCATCCTCATGCAACGCCGCCAGCGTCTCGTCGAGGCGCTCCCGGGCCCGGCGCAGGAGCGGCTCGTCGGGCGCCTGCCGCGCGGCCGCCGCGAGCCGCTCCCGGACCGCGCCGATCTGCACCCGCTGGTCGTCCAGGCGCGCGGCGCGCTCCCGCCGCTCGCGCTCGATGCGCTCGCCCTGAGCGACGGCGGTCGCGTGCAGTTCGCGGACGGTGACGACGTCCTCGACGGCGGGCAGGGTCTCCTCGAGCAGGTCGAGCGCCACGGTGAGCGCGTGCCGCAGGTCCACCGCGTCGACCTCTTCCGGCAGCCGCTCGGTCTCGGCGTGGATCTCCTCGAACTCGTGCCGCAGGGCCTGGCGCCGCGCCTCGGTCTGCGTCGCCCAGTCCTGGGCGAGCTGTGCGATCCGCTCGCCCACGACGCGGCCGGCGTCGTGCTCGGCGCGCAGCGCGCCCACCGCGTCGGCGAGCGCCGGCACGTGCCGCAGCAGTTCGCCGTAGCGGGACACCAGCGCGTCGAGATCGCGCGCCTCGCCCTCGACGTCCAGGGCGAGGAGGCGGTCGCGGGCGTCGCCCGCCGGCGGCCTCTCGGGATCGGCCCCGGCATCGGTCGCGGCGTCCGATAGGGTGTCGCGGCCGCCGATCGGGACCAGCGTGGGCGCGCGCGGGCGGCCGTCGCCGCGGCCCAGGTCGGGCAGCGGCTCGTCCTCGTCCAGGACGGTCGATTCGACCAGCTTGCGCAGCTCGCGCGCGAGCTTCTCGGCGCGCTCGGTCTCGGCCTCCACCAGCGTGCGGCGCCCTTGGGCCTCGCGCACGCCGGCGATGAGCGCCGCCAGCCGGCGGACGCCGGCGGTGCCGAGCGGCGAGACGACCTCGAGGACCGACTCCAGGTCGGCGAGGGTCCGCGCCTGCAGCACGAGCTGGTCCTCCAGCTTCTGGTGGACCAACTGCAGCTGCCCCTGGGCCTCGCCGACGACGGCGGCCGCATCGCCCCCCGCGACCAGCTCGTCCTCGGCGACCTGCACGAGGGAGCGCAGCTTGCGGACCTCGGGCCAACTGAAGTAGAGGTTGAGCGGACGCAGCGCGTCCTGCAGTTCGGCGACCGCGATGCTCAGCGGATCGTCGGCATCGACCTCGGCGGCGGTCGACGTGGCCTCCGCCTCGGGCGTCCCGTCGCTGGCCTCCTCGGCCGGTGCGACACCCGACACGGCCGCCGGCGGGGCGACCTCGTGGAGGTACGCCTCGATCTCGCGGATCAGCTGGCGGGAGGCCTCGACCGTGCGCGTCGTCTGGAGGTGGCGGAACACCGGCCCACGCAGGACCGCCTCCGCCGCCTCGTGCGTCAGCGCCTCGGGCGTCGCGCCGCTGGGCGCCATCCCCTCGCGCAGCAGGCGCGAGACGACGCGCGGGGGCACCTGCGACTCGAGCGACTCGACGAGCGCCTGGTACAGAGCATTGGGTGGCATCCGCTCGGTCTCGGCTCAGCCGTCCCGTGACATCATGCTTCGTCGTCCCAGTCGACCGTCCGCGCGGTGGACTCCGTCTGCCGCACGCTGCCGGCCGGGCGCTCGCCGGGACGGTTCGCCGCCCGCGAGCGGCGGCGGCCACCGAGGAGCCCGAACTGGCGACTGATGCCACTGAGCCCCGCGATCGCGAACACCACCGCCAGCAGCGTGAGCGCGGCCCAGACGGTCTGGGCCACCGTGTTGTCGAACACGGAGAAGGCCGCCAGCGGCAGCAGCGTGTCGATCGCCGCGTAGGTGTGCAGCAGTCCGCCGAGGCCGATGACCCCCTCGAACAGGGCCGGTAGCCAGAGCAGGAACAGCGCGACGCCGATCGCCTGCCAGTTGCGGTTGCCGCCGCCGAAGGCGAGGTTCAGGAGGAACAGCGGGATGAGCGCCAACAGCCCGAGCGCCAGCGTGACCGCGTCGCGCAGGGTGCCCGCCCAGAAGGTGCTGGTCTCGGTCGCGCCGCGCTGCAGCGCGGGCGTCGCGGCGCCGCCGAGCGACGCGCTCGCCGCGTCGATCTGGCCCGCCAGGACGACGGCGTCCTGGGCCCGCAGCGGGGACACCCCAGCGAGGTGCTGCAGGAGGCCCTGGGTCGCGTCGTCGACGCGCAGGTCGTTGGGGCGGACGACGGGGGAGAGCCAGTCCTCGTACGCGGTCGCCAGGGCGTCGATCGCGGCATGCGCGCGGGCGTCGTCGCCGACGTGCGCGGCCGCGACGACGGCGGTGGCGTGGCCGGTCACCGCCGACAGCATCGCCGCGATGGTCTCGAAGCCCGCGTCGAGCAGGAACTCGGCGTGCGCGGCGCGGGTGGCGAAGGGCATGCCGACCGCGGCGAGCTCGCCCTCCAGGGCATCGAGCCGTTCGCGCCGGGCCGCCTCCTCGAGCTCGAAGATCAGGGCCGCGATGTCGATCGAGAGGGCCTCGCCGCCCTCGGCGTCGATGAGCGCCTCGAGCAGGCTGGGGGTGTCGCCGCCCTCGGCGTCGTCTTCGGCCGGTTCGGGCGCCTCGACGACGGCATCGACCCCGGGAAGGGCGATCGGCTGGGGCGCCAGCGCCGAACCGCCGCCGGGCACGCTCGCGCGTCGCTCGCGGGCGGCCGTGCCCATCGCGAGGATCTCGCTCGAGACGGACTCGATGGCCTCGTCGAAGCTCTCGACCTGACCGCCGACCAGGGCGATCGCGGCCCCGACGAACTCCTGGTTGAGCGTGGCGACCGTGCGGGGCGAGTCCTGAACCAGCAAGAAGGCCCCGTAGGCGCGCGCGAACGAGCGGTACGCCCCGCCGCGGTCGCTCTCCGCCAACTCGTCGGCGACGGCGAGGTGCGTCGCGATGACCTCCGCGACGCCGACCTCGACGAGGTAGCGCAGGGTCGCGGTCGGTTGCTCGGGGTTCGCCAGCGGCTCCCGGTCGGCGGGGTTGAACCCGACGTCGTCGGCGATCCGCAGGAGACGCTCGCGCGCCAACGGCAGGTCGCCGTCGATCGCCGCGCGTAGGGCCGCGTCGTAGAGCAGGCGCTGGAAGGCGCCCTCCAGGACGGCCGCCTGGACGGCCAGGTCGTCGCGGCTGCCGTTGTCGATCGCCGTGCGGGCCCGGTCGAACACGCGCTGCATCCCGGTGACGAGGCTGCTGCCCGCCGCGTCGCGCGACAGGGTCAGGAGGCTGGCGAAGGCGCGGTCGACGCTCTCTCGGGCGGTGACGTTGTCGGCGGGCATGGCCGCGACCGCCAGGCGCAGGTTCTCGACGGCCAGGCCGTAGCGCTGGACGAACGCGTCCTCTTCTTGCGCCCACGCCGAGGCGGCCAGGGCGAGCGCGAGCAGCGCGCTCAGGGCGAGTCGACGGGTGCGAGCGTTCATCGTTCCTCCTCCAGCGCGGCGAGCGCTGCGTACACGGCGCCAAGGTTGACGTCGACGGTACCCATCAGGGCGATCCAACGGGGCGGTACGGGGATGGCGACGAGCCGACCCCCGGGGGTGTCGATGGCGACCGAACGGAGGGCGCCCTCGCGTTCGATCAGGGCCGCGCCGGCCGCGACCAGCCCGCCGAGGCCCGCGGCGTCCGGCAGCGCGCCGCGAACGTCGAGCGGGCGTCCGGCCGCGTCGAACACGGCCACGCCGTGCACGCCGTCGAGGGCGGCCAGCGCGCCGGCGAAGCCGTCGACGTCCCGTTCTCGCACGCTCGTGCGCTCGCCGGACGCGGGGGCGAGGAGCTGCGGGCCGGGTCGGACCGGGCCCGCCTCGACCTGGCTGGGCGTGGCGCCGCGGCCCGGCTGCGACGCCGCGCGCGCGTCACGCGCGAGCTTGCGCAGGGTCTGGCGCAGGCCCGGGTCGGGCACCACGCCACGAAGCTCGCGGTAGACGCCCTGCAGCAGGACGCGCGCCATCTGCTCACCGGAGACGTCGTCCGCGGAGCGGCGGTGCCGGCGTAGCGCACGGTCCAGGACGCTGGTCGCCGCGCGACGTGGCAACAGGCCCGTCAGCGCCGACCGGGTGCGTTCATAGACCGCGTTCGCCAACATCGTCCCCCATTCGGCCGCCAGCCGCCGGCGGGCGGCGACGCCTAGCTGCGCGCATCATACCGACGGACCCGGGCCCCTTTGGCGCAGCTCGCCGCGCGGGCATCGCGTCCTTCGATGTCGTCCAGCGTAGGCTTCGCGGGCGCCGGAGCTTGTGAAATCCTCACCGGCGTCGAAGGATCGCGCCGTGCCGGCGCGTCACGAGGCCGCCGCGCGGGCCGCGCGCGTCACGCCGCTCACGACCTGCAGCGCGGGCCGGTAGCGCAGGCGCGCGGGACCGATCAGCGTGAGACCGCCCGCGGCGGCGCCGGAGCGCCAGTGCGTGGAGACGAACGCGAGCGTCTCGTCCCACGCCAGTTCCAGGCCGTCGGCGTCCGCCTCGGTCGCCGCTCGCGTGGGCTCGGCCAGCGGCCGCTCGACGCGTTCGACGAGGAGGCGGACGAACGCGGGGTCCTCCGCCTCGGGTTCCTGCAGCACCCCCGCCAGGCCGGCGGTCACCGTGCGGGCGGGCGTCACGGCCGGCCACGCCGCGCGGATCGCCAGCAGGGTGCGGGCGAGCTCGGGGTCGGCCGCGCGCGCCAGCGCCGTCAGCGCGGTCGGGACGGCGGCGACCGGCAGCGTCAGCTGACGGAGCTGCCGCTCGGCGTCGTCGAGGACCTCGTCGTCGGGATTCGGGTCGAGTTCGACCCGCACCTGGCGGACCAGGCCGTTCTCGAGCACGACCACGGCCATCAGCGCGCGCGCGTGGATCGGCGTGAGGTGGATCTCGAGGGCATGCAGGCGGTCGTCGGCCGGCAGCGTGACCACGACGGCGTAGCCGGAGAGCTCGGCCGCCGCCTGGGCGAGCTGCTGCAGCAGGCCATCGCCGTGGCTGCTGGCGAAGCGCCGCCGCAGCGCCTCGAGCAGGGCGGGCGCCATCGGCGCGGGCGGGATGAGGTCGCGCGCGTAGTGGCCGAAGCCCGACGACGTCGGGATGCGGCCCGCCGAGGCGTGCGGCTGGTGCAGCAGGCCCGCCTCCTCGAGCGACGCGAAGGCGTTGCGGACCGTGGCGCTGGAGACGTCGAGCTGCGCCGCCACCGTCGCCGAGGCGACCGGGCGCGCCGTCCGCACGTACCCCTCTGCGACGAGATGCAGGATGCGCTCGAGCCGCGCTTGCATGGGCAGGAGGCTACCACCCGGACGGCCCGCGCGACGAGCGGGTGACGACCGCCCGGCCGCTTCCCGGCGGGTTCGCATCCGCAGCGCGGTCAGCGTTCGGCCAGCGCCACGATCCTGTCGACCGCCGCCTGGGGCATCGGCATGACGGACAGCCGGTTGCCGCGACGCAGCAGCGGGAGGTCGAGTTCGGCGAGAACGGGGTCCTCCCGCAGTTCGGCCAGCGTCACCAGGCGAGCCAGGGGCGCGGTCGCCCGCACGTCGACGAGCCACCAGCGCGGCGCCGAGCGGTCGCTCCGGGGGTCGTGGTAGTCGGAATCGGCGTCGAACTGCGTCGGGTCGGGGTACGGCTCGCTGGCGACCTCCGCCAGGCCCGCCACCCCCGGCGGGTCGGCGTTCGAGTGGTAGAAGAGCACCACGTCGCCCACGCGCATCTCGTCCCGCAGGTAGTTCCGCGCCTGATAGTTGCGCACGCCGTCCCACGGCGTCGTGCGGCCGGGCGCGCGCACGAGGTCGTCGAAGCCGAACACGTCCGGTTCGGACTTCACGAGCCAGGCGCGTGTCACGCCCATTCGACGGTCCCCGGTGCGGCCACCTGGTACGTTCATTCCCATTCGATCGTCCCAGGCGGCTTGGAGGTGATGTCGTACACCACGCGGTTGACCTCCGGCACGGCGTTGACGATGCGGCTCGACACGGTCGCCAGGAACTCGTGCGGCAGCCGTGCCCAGTCGGCCGTCATGCCGTCGACCGAGGTCACGGCGCGCAGGGCCACCGTGTGGGCGTAGGTGCGGCCGTCGCCCATGACGCCGACCGAGCGCAGCGGCGTCAGCACCGCCAGCGCCTGCCACGTCTCCTGGTAGAGGTCGAACTCCCGCAGGGCGCTGACGAAGATGTCGTCGACCCGCTGCAGGACGGCGAGACGCTCGGGCGTCACCTCGCCGAGCACGCGGATCGCCAGCCCGGGGCCGGGGAACGGGTGCCGGTCGCGCAGGTGCGGGGCGAGCCCCAGCGCCTCCGCCACCTCGCGCACCTCGTCCTTGAAGAGCGTCCGGAAGGGTTCGATGAGGTCGAAGTCGAGGTCCTCCGGCAGGCCGCCCACGTTGTGGTGCGACTTGATGTTGGCCGCACCGTGCCCGCCGGCCGATTCGATCACGTCGGGGTAGAGCGTCCCCTGGGCCAGGAAGCGGATGCGGCCGGCGTCGGCCTGCAGCCGGCGTGCCTCCTCCGCGAACACCTCGATGAACGCCCGCCCGATCGCCTTGCGCTTCTCCTCCGGGTCGAGGACCCCCGCCAGCGCGCCGACGAACC
>JAABRV010000214.1 GCA_011390735.1 Trueperaceae bacterium
CCCAACTACGACAGCCTGATCGCCAAGGTGATCGCCTGGGGACCGACCCGCGCCATGGCGATCGCGCGCATGGAGCGCGCGCTGCGGGAGACGGTCGTCGAGGGCGTCGCGACGACGATCCCGTTCCACCTGCGGGTGCTGGACAACGCGTTCTACCGCCGCGGGGCGGTCTACACGAACTTCATCGCCAGGAGGATGTCGATATGACCCAACCCGAACTCGAGCTGTCGTCCGACGTCCTGTTCGGCATCGCGCAGCTCGCCCTCGACCAGGTCGAGGGCGTCCGCACCGTCAACCCGCCGACCCGGGTCGGCGAGTTCCTCACCGGCCGCCGCGCCAAGGGCATCGTCATCGAGCGCGAGGGCGACGACCTGACGATCGACCTCAACGTCTCCATGACCTACGGCCTGCAGGTGCCCAAGGTCGCCAAGGCCGCGCAGCGCGCGGTGCGCGAGGCCGTCGCCTCGATGACGGGACTCTCCGTCCGCAGCGTCAACGTCCGCGTGGAGGCGATCGACCTGCCGCCCGAGGGCGCAGGCCCGCGTGGCTAGGCGACGCGCGCGCGAGGTGGCCTTCCAGGCGCTCTTCCAGGCCGAGCGGGGCGGCGCCCCGCTGCGCGAGGCATGGGCCGAGTTGCGGCTCGACCTCGCCGCCGAGGAGGACGACGGGGACGCGGCGCGCGGGCGGGAGCAGGACCCGGACCGCTTCGAGCCGGGCGACCTGGCCTTCGCCGAGCGGCTGGTCGAGTCGCTGGCGGTCGGCAAGGAAGCGATCGACGTCGAGCTGACCGAGTTGATCCAGGGCTGGACCTTCGGTCAGATGGCGCAGACGGATCTCAACGTGCTGCGCCTGGCGCTGGCCGAGATGCGCCTGGCGGAGACGCCGCCGGCGGTCGCGGTCGAGATGGCCGTCCGGCTGGCGAAGCGTTTCGGGGGCGAGGACTCCGGTCGCTTCGTCAACGGCGTGCTCGCCAAGGCGCTGCGGCGGCACGCCGTGACCCAGGAGGTGTGAGATGACGACATCACGTGCAGAGACGCTCTCTGGCCGGGCCGTCGCCGACGGGGTGGCCGAGCGATTGAAGGCGCGCGTGGCCGAGCTGCCGTACGTTCCGCGTCTCGTCTTCGTGCGCGTGGGGGAGGACCCCGCGAGCGTCTTCTACGTGCGGTCCAAGCAGCGCTTCGCGAAGCGCATCGGGGTCGATGCCGAGACGCTGGTGTTGCCCGACGACGTCGAGCAGGCCGAGCTGATGGCGACGATCGCCGCGCTCAACGCCGACCCGGACACCGACGCGGTGCTGGTCCAGCTCCCGCTGCCGGGTCACCTCGACAGCGCGCCGGTCCTCGAGGCGATCGATCCCGCGAAGGACGTCGACGGCTTCCACCCCCTGAACGTCGGGCGGCTGTGGTCCGGCGGGGCGGCGCTCGCGCCGTGCACGCCGCTCGGGCTGTTGGCGATCCTCGACCACCACGGGCTCGACGTGCATGGTCGGCACGTGGTCATCGTCGGCCGCTCCCACATGGTCGGGAAGCCGGCCGCGGCGCTCTTCCTCGCCCGCCATGCGACCGTCACGCTGGCGCACTCCCGCACCCGCGACCTCGCCGGCGTCGTGCGCACGGGCGACATCGTGGTGGCCGCCGTCGGTCGGGCCGGCCTGATCACCGCCGACATGGTCAAGCCCGGGGCCATCGTCCTCGACGTCGGCATGACGCGCGTCGACGACCGCATCGTCGGCGACGTGGCCGAGGACGTCTGGGGGGTCGCGGGCCACATGACGCCGATGCCCGGCGGCACCGGGCTGGTCACCGTGGCGATGGTCCTGCAGAACACGCTGACGGCCGCAGAGCGCCGCAGAGGATGAGCCTGCTCGCCAACACGCCGCTCGTGGCGGCGTTCACGGCGACGCTCATCGCCCAGTTGTTCAAGCTGACCCTGGTGCTGGCGACCGAGCGTCGCTTCGCGCCCGAGAGGTTGCTGGAGACCGGCGGCATGCCGTCGTCCCACTCGGCCGCGGTGGCGGCGCTGGCCACCAGCCTCGGCATGATCTACGGGCTCGGCCACCCGTACTTCGCCATCGCGGTGGTGTTCGCGACGATCGTCATGTACGACGCGACGGGCATCCGCCGGGCGGCGGGGGAGCACGCCGAACTGCTCAACGACCTCGTCGAGGAGCTCTCGCACCTGTTCGACGAGGGGTTCCAGCCACGGGCGCTCAAGACGCTCCTCGGCCACACCTACCCGCAGGTCGGCGTGGGCGCGCTCCTGGGGCTCACGACCGGCTGGGTGTTCGGCCTGCTGTGAGCCAGGGGACGGTCAGCGGGCCCGCGCGACGACGGCGGCCCTGACCTCGACCGCACCACCCGCCAGCAGCGTCGCCCGGCACGCGCGGAGCGTCGCCCCGCTCGTGCTGACGTCGTCCACCAACAGGATCCGGGAGGCCAGCCGACCGCCTCCTGGGCCGTTCAGGTCGAAGGCGCCCCGCAGGTTCGCCTCGCGGCGCGCCGAGGGCACGAGCGACTGCGGACGGGTGGCGCGGTTGCGGCGCAACGCCCGGACCAGCGGGCGCGGCTGCGGCAGCGCCGCGGCCACCGCGGTCGCGAGGAGCGCCGTGTGGTCGACGCCGCGGCGACGCTGACGGTGGGCATCGGGCGGGACCGGGACGATCGTCGCCAGCTGGCAGAAGTCGCCCCAGCGGTCACCGGCGTGCGCCCCGAGCCGGGAGCCCAGGGCCCGCAGCAGCGCCGTCGACGGCCGGTACTTCGCCGCCCGGACGAGGCGACCCAACGTGCCGCGGTAGGCGCCCCAAGCCACCAGCGAAGGTCCGGCAAGATGCGGGCCGCGCTCGACGGCGCGCCAGCAGGCGCCGCAGGCGCCGGCGACGCTGGCGGGCCGGCGCCCGCAGCCGGGGCAGGGCAGGGGGGGCCAGCAAGGCATGGCCCCATGTTGGCGGGCGGGCCGCACGAGGGGCGGCGGTGGGCCGGTCGCTGCCTAGGGGTCGTGGGCCGCGCCCGGGGCTAGTGCCGGCGGCTGACGAGCTGGGCGAACTGATCGAGCAGGCTCGCCGCGGCGGCGCGGCCCGGCAGGGGCCCGAACGCCTCGCGCAGGCCACGCAGCGCGGCGGCCGCCTCGCGTTCGGCGACGTCCTGAGCGTAGGCGAGCGAGCCGTGGCGGGCGATGAGGTCGAGCAGCCAACGCGCGTCGTCCGCCGTCTTGGCGGACCGCGGCTTGGCCAGGCGCGCCTCGGCCTCGGCCGCCTCGTCGGCGCTCGCCTGCGCGAACAGGTGCGCGAGGACGAGCGTGCGTTTGCCCTCGTAGAGGTCGCCGGCGAACTCCTTGCCGGTGGCGGCCTCGGGGTCGAGGTTGAGGACGTCGTCGCGGATCTGGAAGGCGGCGCCCAGGCGCGCGCCCTCATGCTCGTAGGCGGGGTGCGGCGCGCGGCCGGCGGCGAAGGCGCCGATGCGCAGGGGGCCGATCACGGTGTACCAAGAGGTCTTGAGGGTCAC
>JAABRV010000215.1 GCA_011390735.1 Trueperaceae bacterium
GATCGAAGGAGCCCGACGTGAGCTCGACGTAGACCGGGACGCCCGCGGTGAGCGAGCGCTCGTAGAGGAGGAAGTGCTCGCCGTTGTCGAGCACCGGCGAGGAGGACGTCAGGGCGGACGCCTCGTAGAAGGTGAGGCGTCCGTCGATGGTCTCGGTGGGGGCCGTGGAGGTCGACGCGGCGGGGGCCGGCGTGGCCGGGGCGGGCTCGCTCGGGCGATCGGCCGCGGCCGCCGCGGCGGCGGGCGTGCTCGCGACCTGGTTGCCGAGGCCGCCCGAGCTGGGCCCGCGCGCGTCCGCGACGTTGCGGACGTTGACCTCGAGCAGCGGCCAGGCCAGGGCCACCGGCCGCAGGTAGTCCTGCGCTTCGATGTAACCGCCGTCCTCGGTCTGGTAGCGCAGCGTGGGGATGCCGATCAGGATCCCGTTCTCGTCGACGGCCGTGCCGCCCGAGTTGCCCCGGGCCAGCTTCGCGTCGGTCTTGATCCACTGTTTGCCGCCCGTGGTCAGGTCCTCGCCGAGGAAGCCGCTGATCGACCCTTGCGTGAAGGTGATCGTGCTCCCCGAGATCCCCGGGTACCCGAAGACGAAGACCGGGTCGCCCGGGTAGACGGTGTTCGAGTCGCCGACCTGCAGGAAGGGGAAGACGGTACCCGGCGCGATCGGGGACTCGTCGGCGTTCTCGAGGATCTGCAGGATGGCGAGGTCGTAGAGCGGCTCGCCCGCCACGTAGCGCGCCCAGTACCGGTGCTCCGGCGGACGGTCCGGCGCGGCCGGATCCGTGACGCCGATCGCGTGCCACTCGTCGGCGTAGCCCGTGTCGAGGTCGCCGATCACGTGGAAGTTGGTCAGGATGAAGCCGTCGGGGCTGACGATGGTGCCGGAGCCGGCCGCGATCGTGGCGCCCGCGCTGGGGCTGTACCGGTTGACCTCGACCACGGCCTGGACGATGCGCTCGCGCAGCTCGCGGGGGAGCGATTGGGCGAACGCCGCGGCGGTCGCCGCGAGCGCGACGAGCGCGATCAGGAGCCTTCGGATCTTCATCGTGCCTCCAGGGCCGCGTCGAGGGTCGTGCGCAGCCGCAGGTCTTCGCGCCGGGTCGGTGCCCAGCCGGACCGTCGACGCGCAGGCTACAAGGCGACGCTCGGATACGCTGCGGCATGCCTCGCACCCTGCTCGCCCGCGCCGACGTCCCGGTCCACGAGACCTGGGCCCTCGACCACCTGTTCGCGACCTCCGACGACTTCGACGCGGCGCAGCGCGCCCTGGCCGCCGACGTGGCGAGCTTCGCCGCCCGCCGGGGGGCGCTGGCCACCGATGCCCGCGTCCTGGCTTCTTCGCTCGACGCCTACGGCGACCTGCTCGCCCGCGCCGAGCGCCTGCGGCTCTACGCGACGCTCCCGGCGAGCGCCGATCGCGGCGACGCCGGCGCACGCGCCGCCGCCGGCCGCTTCCGTGCCGCGGCCGCCGGTTGGGCCTCCGCCCTCGCTTTCGTCGACGCCGAGCTGCTGGCTGCGCCGGCGGCGACGTTCGACGCTTGGCTCCTCGACCCGACGCTCGCGCGCCACCGCCCGTTCCTCGAACGGTTGGCGCGGCGCCGCGCGCACGTGCGCTCGGCCGAGGTCGAGGACGTGCTGGCCGGTGCGGACGCCACCTTCGACGCGTACGAGGAGGCGCGCGGCACGCTGGTCGAGGGGGACGTGGACTTCGGCGCCGTCGAGGCGCCCGAGGGCCTGCGGCCGGTGGCCCCCGCGAGCGTCCGCGCGCTGCTCGGCGATCCCGACCGCGCGGTGCGGCGGGCGGCCTTCGAGCGCTGGGCCGACGGCCACTTGGGCGTCGCCGACACGCTCGCCGACCTGTACGCGGCCCGCGCGCGGCGCACGGCCTTCGAGGCTCGGGTGCGCGGATACCCCAGCGCCGAGGCGTCCGCGCTCGCCACCTTCCACGTCGAGCCCGAGGTGCTGGACGCCACCCTCGAGGCCTTCACCCGCCGGCTGCCGGTGTGGCACCGCTACTGGGCCGTGCGCCGGCGGCTGCTGGGCGTCGAGCGCCTGGAGGCTTGGGACGTGTTCGCGCCGTACCCGGTGGCGCCGGTGGCGGTCCCGGTGGAGCGCGCCATCGACTGGATCGTCGCGTCCGCCACCCCGCTGGGCGACGACGCGGTGGCCACCCTCGAGCGCGGCCTGCGCGACGAACGCTGGGTCGACCTGCGCCCCAACGCCGGCAAGCGCCTGGGCGCGTTCTGCGACGCGGCGCCGGGGGCGCACCCGTACGTGCTGCTCAGCTACGTCGACGACCTGCCCAGCGCGAGCACCCTGGCGCACGAGATGGGGCACGCGCTGCACGCGGCGCGGTCGGACGCCCGCCAGATGCCGCTCGACGGGGTGGACGAGCTCTCGATGACCGTCGCCGAGACCTTCTCGAACGGCCAGCAGGCGCTGATGCGCGGCTACATCGCGCGTTCGAGCGAGGCGGCCGACCCCGCCTTCGACCTCGGCCTGCTCGACGAGGCCTTCCAGAACCTGCACCGCTACCTGTTCGTCATGCCGACGCTGGTGCGGCTCGAACGGTGGGCGCACGCTCGGGTCGAGGCGGGCGAGCCGCCGTCGGCCGAGGAGCTCACCGCGACGCTGACCGGCTTCTTCCAGGAGGCGTACGGTCCCGAGGTGGCTGCGGACGAGCGCACCGGCATCGCGTGGGCCGAGTTCCCGCACCTGTACGCGCCGTTCTACACCTTCCAGTACGCCGTCGGACTGTCGGTGGCGCTCGCTCAGGTGGCGCGCATCGAGGCCGGCGAGCCGGGCGCGGCCGAGGCGTATCTGGCCGCCATGGACTTGGGCGCCTCGCTGGCGCCGAAGGAGCTCTTCGCGCGCTTGGGGTACGACGTCGCCACACCGGCCCCCATGGACGCCGCCTTCGACGTCGTCGAGGGGTACGTGGAGCGCCTGGAGGCGCACGCGGAGCGGCTCGGGCGCGCGTAGGCCAGGGTCAGGCGGGTCGCGGCTCTTCGCGGAGCGGCTTGCTGACCTCGCGCAGGACGTCGAGGATCTCGCGGTAGCTCTGGATCACGGTGGTCTCGTAGTAGCTGATGCCGTGGTCCTCGCAGAACGAACGGATGATCTTCTGCGCCTTGCGCAGGTGGATCCGCCCCATGGTCGGGAACAGGTGGTGCTCGATCTGGTAGTTGAGCCCGCCGTACCAGAAGTCGACGACCGGCGACGCCTTGACGTTCCGCGCGGTGAGCACCTGCTTGTGCAGGAAGTCGTAGTCGTCCTCGGGGTGGATCAGCAGCATCCCCTTGTGGTTCGGGGCGAAGACCGAGGCGAGGTAGGCGCCGAAGAACGCCTGCTGGATCAGCACGAAGACGATCGCCAGCGGCCAGGGCAGGGCCCAGAAGACGAGGCCGAGGCCGATCACGTGGTGCAGGGTGAAGAGCCCCCACTCGAGGTTCCGGTACCGCCAGTCGGGGTTGCGGAGCAGCCACTTGACGGTCTCGA
>JAABRV010000216.1 GCA_011390735.1 Trueperaceae bacterium
CTGGCGATGAAGGAGGACCCGGCCGGCCTGCCGCGCCTCTCCGACCACCTCGGCCACGGCATCCGCACCAACAGCGAGGCGCTGCTGGGTGTGATCGCGCCGGACGCCGGCGACTTCTCCCACGGCGTGACCATCACGTCGATCCTGCAGTTGGGCGAGGACGGCCACATCGAACCGGCACGCTTCGGACAGGGCAGCGGCGTCGTCCGACTAGTCACGCTGCCTCACGCGCCCGGCGCCACCGCTTGGACACGCATCGGCGGCGCGTTCGCGGGCTACCTGCGGCACCCGCGGAAGTGGTGGCGGTCCCTGACGGCGCGCGACTTCGCGCGCGCCAGCCAGATCCTGCTGTACATGCGCGCGACGGACGGCAGCATGCGGGTGCGGCTGGGCCGCGGCCTGCGGACCGGCTTCCTACGTGGCCTGGTCACCGAGCTCGACGACCCGGCCCACGCACCGCGCGCGTTCATGGAGGAAGCGACCGACCTGGCGCGGCGCTGGGCCGAGAAGGTGCGTGGGGTGACCGCCGCCATGTTCACCGAGACGCTGCTCGGCGTGCCGTCGACCGCCCACGTGCTCGGCGGCTGCTGCATGGGCGCCGACGCCGCGGAGGGCGTGATCGACCGCGACCACCGCCTATTCGGCTACGACGGCCTGTACGTGGTCGACGGCGCCGCCGTCAGCGCGAACCCGGGCGTCAACCCGGCGCTGACGATCACCGCGCTCGCGGAGCGGGCGATGGCGAAGGTGCCGGCGAAGGGTGCGGACGCACCGGCGGGCTGACGAGCGGCGCCCGGCGCCGGCACGCCGCGCCGCCACCAGCCGCCCCACCCGTTACCCTGGCTGGGTGAAGCCAGGAGCCGCGTCACCCCCCCGCCGCCAGCTCGGCACGACCGGCCTCGCCGCCTCCCCCATCGCCCTCGGTCTCGCCGCGCTCGGCCGGCCGGGTTACATCAACCTCGGCCATGGCGACGATCTGGAGGGCGAGCGTGGCGTCGCGGACCTGGAGGCGCGCGCCCACGAGGTCCTCGACGCCGCCTGGGCCGGTGGCGTCCGCGCCTTCGACGCGGCCCGCTCCTACGGGCGTGCCGAGGCCTTCCTCGCGAGCTGGCTCGCCCGCCGGGGCATCGCGCCCGGCGACGCCCTCGTCAGCTCGAAGTGGGGCTACACCTACACGGCCGACTGGCGGGTCGACGCCGAGACCCACGAGGTGAAAGAGCACTCGCTGGACGCCCTGCGGCGGCAGTGGCCGAAGTCCCGCGCGCTGCTCGGCGACCACCTCGGCCTCTACCAGATCCACTCCGTCACGCTAGAGAGCCCAGCGCTCGACGACGCCGCGCTGCTCGCCGAGCTCGCCACCCTCAAGCGCGGCGGCCTGCGCATCGGTCTGTCGACGAGCGGCCCACGGCAGGCCGACGTCATCGGCCATGCGGTGGAGGTGCGCGTCGACGGCGAGCGCCTCTTCGACGCCGTCCAGGCGACCTGGAACCTGCTCGAGCCCTCGGCCGGCCCCGCCCTGGCGGCGGCCCGCAACGCCGGCATGGGCGTGATCGTCAAGGAGGCGCTCGCCAACGGGCGCCTCACCGATCGCAACCGCGACGAGGACTTCGCGAAGCAGCGCGCGCCGTTGTCGCGCGAGGCCGAGCGGCTCGGCGCGACGGTCGACGCCCTCGCCCTCGCCGCCGCCCTCGCCCAGCCGTGGGCCGACGTCGTGCTCAGCGGCGCGACGACGGTGGCGCAGCTACGCTCCAACCTGCGGGCCCTCGAGACCGGCTGGGACGACGAGGCCGCCACCGCGCTGGCCGCGGTCGCCGAGCCAGCCGAGGCCTACTGGCGCCGGCGCTCGGCGTTGGCCTGGACGTGACGGGCCCTCACGCCACCAACTCCCGCAGCGCGGCCTGCAGCGCCGCCGGCACGCGCTCCCGCAGCCGCTCGGGCCGCGCGAGCTGCGCCGCGATCAGCCGGGTGGCGAACGGCCCCGCGGTCCGCACGACGTCGATGTCCGGGTAGATGGCGCGCGCGACGCCCTCGACGGTCACCAGCGCCTTGACGAGCAGCCCGTAGCCCTCGGGGATCGCGATGCGGAAGTCGGCCAGCATGCCGAGGAAGCCGAGCGCGAAGCCGCGGACGTCCGTCGGGTCGCGCGCGATCAGGTGGGCGCGCACGAGCCCGTCGACCGCCGCGCGCACCTGCTCGACGCGCTCGTCCGGCACCTCGAGGCCGAGCGCCCGCGAGTAGCGCAGCGCGCGG
The DNA here is from genome assembly GCA_011390735.1 of Trueperaceae bacterium. GTDB lineage: Bacteria > Deinococcota > Deinococci > Deinococcales > Trueperaceae > JAABTL01. The sequence continues at coordinate 2,251 of JAABRV010000216.1, forward strand.
TCGGCATCACCGTGCACCAGCGCCGCGAGCACCTGCGCGATCGCGACGCGCTGGTCCGGCGTCGTGGCGCCGGTGATGCCGAAGTCGAGGTAGCAGATGCGGCCGTCGGGCGTGACGAAGAGGTTCGCCGGGTGCAGGTCGGCGTGGAAGCGGCCGTGCACCAGCACCTGGCGTAGGAACACCTCGGCACCGTGGGCCGCGAGGCGGCGGGCGTCGATCCCGGCCCGCTCGGCGGCGCCGAGCTCGGACAGGCGCCAGCCGTCGACGAACTCGGTGGTGAGCACGCGCCGGGTCGTGTGCCGCCACACCACCCGCGGGACCACCACCAGCGGGTCGTCGGCGAAGTCGAAGGCGAAGCGGTCCGCCACCCGGCCCTCGTGGCGCAGGTCGAGCTCGCTCGCGAGGGTGGCCTCGAACTCGCGCAGCAGCGCGGCGGGGCCCCAGCGTGCCAGCCTCGGCCAGCGCGCCAGGCGCGCCGCCCAGCGGCGGGCGACGCCCAGGTCCTCGGCGATGGTGGCCTCGACCCCCGGGCGGACGACCTTCACCGCCAGCCGCGTGCCCGCGGCGAGCGGTGCGCCCACCACCGGTCGGGCGTCGTCGCGCAGCGTCGCCGCGTGCACCTGGGCGATCGAGGCGGTGGCGACGGGTTCCGGGTCGAACGAGGCGAACACCCGCTCGGGGTCGGCACCGAGCTCGGCCGCGACGATGCCGCGGACCTCCGCGAACGGCGCCGCGGGGACTCGGTCCTGCAGGCGCTCGAGCTCGAACACGATCTCCGGGGTGAACACGTCCGGCCGGACCGAGGCGAGCTGCCCCAGCTTGATGAACGCCGGACCGAGCTCCTCGCACGCGAGTCGGAGCTGGCGAGCGACGGCCTCGCGACCCGCACGGCCGCGGCCGGAGGCCGAAGCGAGCGTGCCAGGCGGCGGCGGCCGCGCGCCGGAGGGCGACGGCGGCGATGGTGCGACCGCGCGCCGACACGGGGGCTAGCCCCCGTCGCCGGCGGGGTCGGGCTCGAACAAGCGCGCGGCGACGGCGTCGACCGAGGCCTGCAGCGACTCGACACGTCCCCGCAGCTCGGCGAGCTCGAAGCGGAGTTCGGCGAGCGCCGCGGCGAGATCGGTCGCGGCGGCGTCGGACGCAGCGGGTCCCCCCGTCAACTCGCGCCGGAGACGGTCCTTCTCGTCGGCGACGAGCGCCGCGAGCGCGTCCGCGAAGGCCTCCGCGCGGCCG
>JAABRV010000217.1 GCA_011390735.1 Trueperaceae bacterium
GGATGACCATCGTGCCGCGCACGGGGCCGAGGTCGACCAGGTCGGCCCGGTAGACGAGCTCGTTGTACCAGGCGCTGAAATCGTCGGATTGGGGCGTGAGGGCGGGCTGCTTGGCCATGTCGGCTCAGGGTAGCAGGTGGGGGGCCTGCGGCGGCGGGCGGCGTCCGGCAAGACGAAACCGCCCGCTCGTGACCTGCTTCACGACGCGCGGTGCCGGCGCTTGCGAAGCTGACGGAGCACGCACGACCGGCCGGCATCGCCGGCCATCCACCACCCTCCGGCTGCCGGATCGGAGTCCTTCCCCATGCGCCCATCCCACCTCCTCGTGGCCCCGCTCGCCGTGGCCGCCCTGGTCCTGGCGCTCGGCGCCTGCGCCCCCGAGTCGATCGACCCGCTCACGGAGCCCACGCCCTTCTCGTTCGAGCTGGCCAACCCCGAGGCGTTCGCGGAATCCGTGTTCGGCGTCATGCTGACGCCGTTCGAACCCAACCCGATGTTCGGTCCGCGCTCGCTGACGCCCGCCGCGGCCGACATCGAAGGCTTCGTCTACGCCACCATCGACGCGGCGATCGACGCCGACGGCCTCGTGACCGGCTCCCTGATCTCCGTCTACGACATCCCGCGCATCAACGAAGGCCTCGGCCTCGAGTTCGGCTGGATGCTGTTCTTCCCACCGGAGGGGTGCCCCATGACGGCGACCCACCCCGACGAGGCGGCCCTCGCGCCGCTGCCGTACATGGCCGTGTGGGACGGCGATTCCTTCGTCGACGACGAACCGGATCCGGACGCCATCATCGTCCTCGAGAGCTTCGAACGGGTCGACGGCGCGGGCGGCGCCTACACCGAGACCTTCGTCGCCTACGTGCCCGTGGCCTCGCAGAGCGCCTGGAGCGCCTCGACCGACGGCGCCTGCGTGCCCGATGAGGCGCCGGACGTGACGCTGACCGTCGACGTCGCCATCGACGCCGGCTGGCAGTTCCTGCGGTTCACCTCCGTGGAGACGTTCGACGGCGTGGACTGGACCGACGCCTACGAGATCGTCTCGCTGACCCTCGACGAGGTCGCCGCCGCCGGCGTCATCGGCGAGGCCCAGCCGCCGGACGTGATGCTGACCAAGTCCCTCTCGACCGCGACCGCGCAGAAGGGCCTGTCGCTGCTGTTCCGCTGACCCGTCCACGACGCGCAACCCGTGGCGCCCCCGTCGGGGGGCGCCACCTCGCTGCCACGCGCCACCGGCCGGGGCGGCCGACCGTGACCTCGGGCCGCGTCGCCTCCGGGGCGCGCCCGTATGCTCGCGCCATGGGCCGCCAAGGCACCTCCCGCCCACCGACCCCCGCCGAGCTCGCGGCCGCCGCCCCCCACCTCCCGCTCGCGCTCTACGACGGCGACTGCGTCTTCTGCACCGCCCAGGCCGAACGGGCCCGGCGGCTCTCCGGCGGGCGGCTGCGGATCGCGCCGCTGCAGACGGCGCTGGCCGACGTGCCCTGGGTCGACCCGGAGGAGGCCGTGAAGGCGCTGCAGCTCGTCGACCGTGACGGCCGCGTGTATGCCGGTGCCGCCGCCGTCGTGCGCCTGCTGCGCCTCACGCGGCCGGCGCTCGGCGTGCTCGCGCTCCCGTACCACCTGCCGGGCGTCCGCTGGCTCGCCGACCGCGCCTACGACGCCGTCGCCGCCCGCCGCTACGCGATCGCGGGCCGCACCGACGACGGCTGCGCGGACGGCGCCTGCGGGGTGCCCTGGGCGGCGCGCCAGGGCGCGGCGCGCCGAGGCGCCGATCAGAGCACCATCACCGGCCGCCCGGCCGCGCGCAGCGTGCGCTCCAGCACGCCGCCTAGCAGCGACTCCAGCCAGCGCGAGTAGCGGTAGCTGCCCATCAGCATCACGTCGCAGCCGCGGTCGTCGGCCATGGCCACCAGCGTCTCGGCGACCGGCCCCTGCCGCTCGACGTAGTCGGCTCGGACGCCGTACGGTTCCAGGTACGACCGCGCCTTGTCGAGGACGGCGGTCGCGCCGCGCGAGGTGTCCGCCACCGTCGCCACCACCACCTCCGTGTGCCACTTCGCGGCCGCGTAGGCCGCCACGAACAGGGCCTCGTCCGCCCGCGCGCCGCCGTCGTACGCGACCAGTGCGCGCTCCAGCGGGCGGGCCGGTCCCACCGTCACCAGGATCGGGCACGGCGTGCGCCGCAGCAGCCCCTGGTGTCGGGGCGCCAGGCGCCAGCCCCTCGTCGCGTCGGGCACGATGATCGGGGCGACCAGCAGGTCGACCCAGGCGGCTCGCTCGCGCAGCTCCTGCACGGGGTTGCCGATGGCGACGGCGAACTGCAGCTCGACGCCCGCGCGTGCGGCGGCTGCCATCGCCGCCCGGCGCAACGCGTCGACCTCCTCGCCCTCGACGGCCTCCTCGTCGGCGGCCACGTGCAGCGCGTACACCCGCGCACGCTCGCGACCGGCGAGCACCAGCGCCTGCTCCAACGCCGGGATGCCCAGCTCCAGGTCGGGGAGCGCCACCAACAGGTCATCCGCGATCGCGGCCCCAGCCGCTTGGTCGTCGTCGCGCCCGCGGACCTGCTGCAACAGGTCGTCGCGCCCCTTGGGGCCGCGACGCTCGCTCGTATCGCCGGCGCCGAGCGACTCGGCGATCGACTCGCTCGGCAGCGTGAACCCGAGCTCGCGCTCGAGGCGGCCGCGGTGTTCGGAGAGCCACAGGTACAGGTCGGTCTCCGTCCGCCCTGGGAAGCCGCGCAGGACGCCGCCCGAGCGGATCGCCTCGCGCACCGGCAGGTAGACGGTGTCGTACCAATGCGCCACCGCCTCCGGGTACGCGACCTCGCGGTCCTCGTCGATGCCCATGTAGTAGCGGTGGACCGAGATGTGGTCCAGCAGCCGCTCGAAGGCGCCCGCCGTGGTCACGCGCAGGTCGGCGCCGGGTCTCAGCTCGTCGAGCTCGGTGGCCTCGAGGAAACGCGCGTGCTCCTCGGCGATGATCAGGTCGTCGGGCGAGACGTCGGCGGAGAGGGGCACGCGGGCGTGCACGGGGGTGACGTACGCCTGGATGAAGCGCGCACCGAGCTGACGCGCCACCGACACGCGGTGGTTGCCGTCGCGCACGAAGTAGGCATCGCCGATGCGGTAGAGCTCGACGGGCGGCGTCCCCGTCATCCCGGTCATCGCGACCTTGACCCCGACCCAGCGCGCCTTGTCGGCGTCGGTGCGCGGCAGGAACTCGCGGGTGAAGTCGACGGTGCGGCCGACGCTGCCGACGATCGCGTCGAGCGGGACGTCCTCGAGGTAGCGGGCCGGGCTCTCGACGGCGTGCAGCCGCCGGCGGACGTCGTCGTAGGAGAGCAGCGGCGCCGTGCGCGCGCCGAGCGCGGAGAGTGCCTCGCGCAGGTCGGCGCGCCGGCGGGCGCGCTT
>JAABRV010000218.1 GCA_011390735.1 Trueperaceae bacterium
CATCGCGGGCGACGGCGAAGCGATCGGAGCGGTGCTCTACCGAGGCGACGGCGCGGCACTCGTCGTGATGCGCGACGCGCCCGGACCTGGACGCTCGCTCCAAGCGTGGGGCGTCGCCGACGGTGCGGTCACGTCGCTGGGCGCCTTCGAGGGGCGCGTGTGGGAGGTAGCGACCGCAGGCTTCGAGGCCGTCGCCATCTCGCTCGAACCGCTCGGTGGCAGCGCCACCCCCAGCGAGGTCCTGGGCGCGGCGCCCCGATCCTGACGGCGCGGCTCACGGCCCCAACGACCACCAGCCGCAGTTGCGCGCCCTTTGCGCAACTGCGTTAGGTGGGGCGCGCCCTTTGCGCCCCACCGGCAACTGCGTTAGGCGGGGCGCGGCTTCATGCGCCCCGCCGGCGCTTGCGAAGCCGCTCCAACCCCTCCTGCAGACTGAGCCGCATGCGCTCGAGCGAGCCGGCGATCTCGCCGAGCTCGTCGTCGCGGTTCGTGGTGACCGGGGCGGTCAGCTCCCCCATCGCCACCCGCCGCGCCTCGTCGCGCAGCTTGGTCACGTCGCGCGCGACGCCAGCGGTGCCGAGCCCCGACATCAGGGCGCCCAACAGCGCCGCCACGGCGGTCGCGGCCGCGAGCGGCACGAAGACGTCGACCCGCCCGTGGGCGGGTAGCAGGAACCAGATGCCGGCCGCGCCCAGGCCCCAGCTCAGGACCACCGGCAGCGCCACCTGGGCGGCGAGCTTGCGGCCGAAGCGGCCGCGCCGCCGACCGGCTGCCGCGGAGAGCTCGGACTCCTTGACCCCCGAGCGCTTGAGCGCCTCGTCGGAGGGCGGGGACAGGGTGAGCGGCGGCTCCGCGGACGAGCGCGTCTGGCGGTACACGGGATCGGCCTGACGGGCGTCGACGTCGCGGGGGCGGGGCTTCGCCGACTCGCCACGGGCGCCGTTGCCGTTCGTGCGCCCGGTGCCGGCTGGGGCAGCCGCGCCATCGCGGGCAGCTGCCGGCACCGGCGTCACGGCGGACCACGCCGCCGGGGCACCGTCCGGCAACGGCGTGAGCGGCGGGCCGACGTCTTCGGCGTCGTCGTCGCCGAGCGGCGCCGCCTCGGCCTCTACGGGTTGCGACGTCGCGCCCGCCTCCACGAAGGTAGGGCGCCGGCGCGGCGCGTCGGACCGCTCCTGCGTGCTGCGGACGTCGTCGGGCAGGTTGGTCGGCAGCACGATGTCGGCCGCGCCGAAACCGGCTTCGGACATCGGCGTCAGCTTCGGGTCGTAGGGGACGTCGACGTGCGTCGCGTCGACCGACGGCGCGCTGGCGGGATCGAAGCCGGGCGCGCCCGCGGGGGCAGGCGTCGGCACGGGCGTCGGCGTGGCGGCGGGCGCCGCCGGCGTCTCCGGGGCCACGTCCGCCGTGCGGAACGGGTCCTCCTCCGGCCGCAGCGGACGGTGCACCGCGGCGACGCCGGCGGCCTGCAGGCGCAGCGCCACCTTCATCGCGCGTTCCTCAGGGGAGGGGCGCGTGAGCACCCCGGGCATGCGCGCGACGAGCATGGCGGCCTTCGGCTCGTCGAGCCCCAGCGCCTCCTGCACGCGCGCGACGGTCACGGCCTGCGCCTCCTTCGGCGCACCCACGACCTCGACCACGAAGCGTCTATCGCTCACCGTTGGTACTCCCTCCCGAACGTCCCGTGCGCTCGCTCCCATCCTCGTCCACGCGACCGTACCCATGGTGCGCGAGCACGGCCTCGGCGCGCGCCAAGAAATCCGTACGGCCCTGCGCCGACCGGAACTGGCCGGCCACCGCCTGCACCAGGGCCCCCAGCTGGTCCTCGGGGAGCAGCCGCGGGCTGTGGCCGATCGCGTCGAAGGCGTCGTCGATGAAGATCTCGCCGATGGGGCCGGCCACCGCCACCGCCGCCCACATCAAGCCCGGCACCACCGCCGGTTCGACGAGCATGGTCGGCGTCATCGAACCGTTGCGCCCGAACACGCCGCCGTTGCCGTCCTGATCGACCGACAGCGACAGCAGCAGGCGGTCGGTGGGCAGGTCGATCGTGGTGGACGGCGGAACGACGCCGACCTGGAACGCGAAGCGGCCGTGGTCCCACGTGAGCAGGTGGGCGAGCGCCGGGACCCCGACGATGCCGCCCAACTCGACGTGGGCGACGCGGCCGCGCGCCAGGTAGATCGCTCCGGACCCCACCCCGTCGCCCACCACGCTGAGGCGTCCAGCGGCGGCGTTCTGGGAGAGGTACTGGAGCAGGTGGGCCAGGACGCCCGGTCCGAGGCGTCCCTGCAGCGCGTTCACGCCCGTCAGCATGCCACGCGCGGGAGGGCGGCGACGTGGTGCAGCGCGCGTCCATGCCCCGCACCGCGGGCTGGTGTACCCTCGCTTCGATGCGGCCCGTATGCACCGTCCCCCACGCGCTCGCCGCCGCCACGCCGCGGCGCGGCGGGGGCACCCACTCCCGTGGGGGTCCCTCGTGAGCTACGCGCTCGGCCAGGCGATGCGCGCGATCAGGGGCAACTGGGTCGCGAGCGTCGCCACCATCACCACCATGACGCTGTCGCTGACCATCCTGGCCGGCTTCAGCCTCGTCAGCCTCAACCTCAACCAGGTGCTCGCGGCGCTGCAGAGCGAGCTCGAGGTCACCGCGTACCTGGCGCCCGGCGCCGATCGAGGCCGCCTCCTCGAGACGGTGCGCGCCTGGCCCGAGATCGTCGAGGTCTCCTTCATCGGCAAGGACCGCGCGCTCGCCGACCTGGTCGCCGACCTCCCGAGCCTCGGGGTCGCCGCCTCGCTCGTCGACAACCCGCTGCCCGACACGCTGCGGATGCGGCTGCTCGACCCGGGTCAGACGGTCCTGGTGCGGGGGCGCCTCGAGCAGCTCCCGGGCGTCACCGACGTCGAGGACGGCAGCGACGCGGTGAACACGTTCCTCGCCGTCTCGGACGCGCTCCGCGTGGTCGGCGTGATCCTGATCGTGGTGCTCTTGAGCTCGGCGCTGTTCGCGATCGTCAACTCGATCCGCGCCGCCATCCAGGCGCGCGAGGACGAGATCGAGGTGCAGCGGCTGGTCGGCGCGACGCGGGGGTTCATCCGCGCGCCGTTCCTGATCGAGGGCTTCATGCTCGGCCTGATGAGCGCGGTGGTCACGCTGGGGCTCACGATCCCCGGGTACCAGATCGTCGTCGCGCGGCTCGCGCCGCAGCTGCCGTTCGTCCCGTTCGTGCGCGACGGCGCGCTGCTCGGTCAGGTGGCGGTGCTGCTGGCGGCGCTCGCGATCCTCGTCGGGCTGGTCGGCAGCGCGATCTCGGTCTCGCAGCACCTGCGCGAGCGGGTGTGAGCGCGCGCCGCGCCGCGCCGCGGCGACTGCGGGCGCTGGTCGCGGCGGCGCTCGCCGTGCTGCTGATCGCGCT
>JAABRV010000219.1 GCA_011390735.1 Trueperaceae bacterium
GGCGTCCACTACCAGACCGTGGGCTACCTCGAGCGCGGCGAGTACAACCCCACCCTCGCCCTCGCGCTGCGGATCTCCGCGTACTTCGGCCTGCCCGTCGAGGCGATCTTCTCGCTGCAGCCCTTCACCCCCATGAGCGCCGCGCTCTACGCCGGCCGCGACGAAGCCGGAGGATCCCGATGAGCCGACCCGATCTCGACCCCCGCACGCAGAAGCTCGCCGAGGACGCCGAGCGCCTCCAGCGCGACACCCGCCTCGATGCCTGGCGGACGCCGGGACGCCGGCGCGGGCTGGTGCTGGCGGGCCTCGCCGCGCTCGCCGGCGTGTCCGCGCTCGCCTGGTTCGACCGATCGGTCGCGCTCCTGGTGGCGATCGCGGTGGCGGTCGGCCTGTACGTGCTGTTGCGCCGGGTGGTGCGCGGCATGGCCGACCTTCCCGACGCCTTCGTCGACGAGCGCGTGCGCGCGATGCGCAACGAGCGCTACCGCACCGCCTACCAGCTGCTCTCGGCCGTCGTCATGCTGCTCCTGTTGGCGGGCTACCTGGCCACCGACGCCTCGCGGCTCACCTGGCAGCCCGAAGCGCGCCACCTGCACGCAGCGTTCTGGATGGTGCTCGGCCTCAGCCTGGCGCTGCCGTCGATGCTCGTCGCCTGGGGCGAGCGGGAGCTGTGAACGGCCTCAGCGCCGCCGCACGGCGAAGTGGAGCCACGCCAGCGCCAGCACGGCGGCGGTGACCCACAGGGCGGTCCGGTAGGCGGCCAGCGGCGGGTCGACGGGGTCGGCGCCGAGCGCGCTGCTCGCGCCCGCGACCACCCACCCGAGCCCCATCTGCATCAGCGCGCTCCCGCCGATGCCGAAGACGTTGATCGCGGTGACGGCCCGGCCGGCCGCGGACGGGAAGAGCGAGCGCGCGCCGTCGTACCCGAGCACCTGCAGGCCGGCGCCCAGCCCGAAGGCGGCCCACAGGGTGCCCAGGACGACGACCGAGGTCGATGGCGGCGCGACCGCCAGCGCGGCGATCGCCGCGAGCGTCAGCAGGGCGCCGCCGCCCATCGCCCGGCGCAGCCCGAAGCGCCCGGCGGCCGGGCCGGCGACCAGGAAGCCGACGGTCGCGGCGAGGCCGAGCACCAGGAGCAGGCGCGCGGCGACGCCGACCTCGAGGTCGAGGCCGCGCACCAGGAACGGGCCGCCCCACAGCCCCTGGTGCCCGTAGAGCGCCGCCGCCATGGCGAACTGCATCAGGGCCAGCCGCCAGAAGGCGCGGCTGGCGTAGATCGTGCGGAAGGTGACCTCGGCCCGGCCCGCGGCCGCGGGCGTGTCCGGGACGCCTGCAGCCGCCACGGTGCGCGGTGGCGCCGGCGGCGCGGCCCGCACGACGACGGTGAGCAGCGCGGCCACCGCGGCGGTGACGACCCCCGCCGCGACGAAGACGCCGCGCCAGCCGATGCCCTCGGCGAGCGCGGCCAGGGGGGTGGTGGCGCCGAGGGCGCCGAGGCTGCCGAGCCCCACGAAGACGCCCGACAGGGTGGCGAAGCGGCGCGGCGGGAACCACGCGGCGAAGGCTTTGAGCGCGCCCATCAGGACGCCGGCCATGCCGAGCCCGATCATGGCGCGGCCGAGCGCGAGGCCGGCGAAGCCGTCGGCGGCGGCCGTCACCAAGCTGCCGGCGGCGGCGATCAGCATGAGGCCGGCGGGCACCCAGCGCGGTCCCCAGCGGTCGAGCGCGGCGCCCAGCGGCAGCTGGGCCGCGGCGAAGACCAGGAAGAAGAGGCTGGTCATGAGGCCGAGCTGCTCGGGCCCGAGGCCCGCGTCGCGCTGCAGGTCGCCGGCCAGGACGGCGTTGGTGCTGCGGAAGAAGTAGCTCAGCAGGTAGGCGGCGAGGAAGACCAGGGCCAGGGCGGTGCGCCGGTTCATGGGCGGGGTGCGATCGCGGGCCCAGCGGCGCCGCGGCCGGGGCTGGCGAAGCCGACGAGGGCGACGGCCAACAAGAACGCGGCTGCCCACAGCGCGGCCCGGTAGGCGAGGAGCGGAGGATCGTCGGGGCGACCCATCGCGCCGGCGACGGCGCCGACGACGACGCCGAGGCCCGCTTGGAGGAGGGCGCTCCCGCCGACCGCGAAGAGGTTGGCGGCGGTGACCGCGTGTCCGGCGCCGGTCGGGAAGCGCGTACGGGCAGCTGCGTAGCTGAGGACCTTGGTGCTGGTGCCGAGCCCGAGGGCCGCCCAAGCGATCGCCAGCACCGTGAACGGGGCGTCGCGCGGCACCAGGGCGAGCACGACGAGCGCGGCGAGGGCGAGGCTGGCGCCGAGCGTGATCGTTCGGTCGACCCCGAATCGCCCGGCGATCGGTCCGGACAACAGGTAGCCGACCGTGGCCGAGGCGCCCAACACGAGCAGCAGCTGCGCCGCGACCGGGCGGTCGACGCCGAGGCCCGCCACCATGAAGGGGCCGCCCCACAGCCCCTGGAAGGCGAACAGGCTTCCGGCGAGCGCCAGGACGAGCACCGCCAGGCGCCAGAACGACGCGTCGGTGAAGATCTGCGCGAAGTGGACGGACGCCACCCCTGGCGTGCGGAGCCTCGGCTCGTCGGCGTCGGCGAGGGCGGGTGCCCCTTCGGCCGCGCGAGCGCCGGGCGGGTCCGCGCGCACCACCCACACCAAGGCGAGCGCGACCGCGGCCGTGACCCCCGCCGCGACCAGGAAGACCGGACGCCAGCCGAGCGCGTCGGCGAAGGCATGCAGCGGCGTCGTCGCGCCGAGCGCGCCGAGGCTCCCCAAGCCGATGAACACGCTCGACACGGTCGCGAAGCGCGCCGCCGGGAACCACGAGGCCATGGCCTTGAGCGCGCCCATGAGCACGCCCGACATCCCCAGGCCGATGAGGGTGCGGCCGACCGCGAGGCCGGTGAAGTCGGTCGCGACGGCCGTCACCAGGCTGCCGACCACCGTCACGAACATCAGCGAGGGCGTGACGACCCTCGGCCCCCAGCGGTCGAGGGCCGATCCGAGCGGCAGTTGGGCGACGGCGAACGTCACGAAGAACAGGCTGGTCATCGTGCCCAGCTGCTCCGGGCTCAGACCGGCGTCGCGGGTCAGGTCGTCGGCCAGCACCGCGTTGGTGGATCGGTAGAAGTAGCTGAGCAGGTAGGCGAGCAGGAACGTGCCGACGAGGGCGGCGCGGGACTTCATGCGCGCACGCTACCGCCGCTGGCTCGGTGCGGGTGGCCCATCATGTCAGAACACGTCGCGCAGATCCTCCATGATCTGCCAGCCGACGCCCTCGGGCGTGCCCTCGAGCGCGGACTGGAGCCGCTCCACCACCCAGGCCAAGGCCCCCACCGGGTCTTCGCCGTCCTCGAGGAAGCGCAGGACGGTCAGCTGGTAGACCTGCTGGGTGGCCGACAGGGTGCCGTC
>JAABRV010000220.1 GCA_011390735.1 Trueperaceae bacterium
CACCCCGAGACCTACCGGGTGCGCGTCGACGGCGAGGACGTGACCAGCGCGCCGGCGACGCGGCTCCCGCTCGCGCAGCGCTACTTCCTCTTCTGACGCCTTGGAGGCTCGAGCGTGCCCGACCCCATTCGCATCGATACCCTCACCCCCGTCGACCCCGGCGGCCGCGTCGTCGTGCCGCTCCCGATGACCGCGCACGACCGCCGCCGCGTGCGGCGCCGCCTCGAGGTCAGCGACGGCACCGTCCTGGAGCTCGCGCTCCCCACGGGTACGGCGCTCGGCGTCGGCCAGGTGCTGCACGCCACCGCGACGACGGCGTACGTGATCGCCGCCGCCGACGAGCAGGTCCTCGTCGTGCATCCGCGCGACCGCGCCGAGGCGGCGCGCGTCGGCCACCTGATCGGCAACCTGCACCGCGACCTCGACGTCGACGACGACGGCACGCTGGTCGCGCTCCACGACGCCCCGCTCGAGGCGCGGCTGCGCGCCGCCGGCTACGACGCCGAGGTCGCCCTCCGCCCCTTCCGCGGGCGCGCGCCGGGCGAGCACGCCCACTGACGGTGGACGACGCCGCCTGGCTCCGTCTGCTGCAGCTGCACGACACGGCGCTGCCCGTGGGCGCCTTCGCCCACTCGAACGGCCTCGAGGCGTACGCGCAACGCGGCATGCGGCCGCCCGAGCTCGAGGCCTGGCTGCGCGCCCAACTCGCCTACGGGTTCGGGCGCCTCGACCTGGCGGCGGTGGCGCTCGCCTGGTCGGGCCCCGACGACCGCGCGCTCGCCGCGCTCGACGCCGAGCTCGACGCCTGGAAGGGCGTGCCCAGCCTGCGCGCGACCAGCCGTGCGCTCGGCCGGCGCACCCACGCCCTCGCGGCCCGGCTCTGGCCGGAGCGCACGGACCGCCTACCGCCCGGCGTCGCGACCGGCCACCATGCAGCGGTGCTCGGCGCCTGGTCGCGGGTGCTCGACCTCCCCCGCCGCCCGACCCTGCTCGCCGCCGGCCAGGGGATGGTGGCGGCCGCGCTCGCCGCGGCGACCCGGTGCCTGCCGCTCGGACCGGAGCGCGCTCAAGGGCTGCTGGTCGCGCTCCAGCCCGACGTCGCCGCGGCCGCCGCCCGCGTCGACGCCGACCCGCGCGCCTCGCTGTGGTCCGCGACCCCTGGGGCCGATCTGCGTGCGCACCAGCAGACGGCGCTCGTCACCCGGTTGTTCGAATCGTGAGGGCGCGCGCCGCGCGCCTCGAGAGGAGGTCGCCCCCCATGCGACCCGTGAAGATCGGCATCGGCGGCCCGGTGGGCTCCGGCAAGACCGCGCTCCTGGACACCCTGTGCAAGCAGTTGCGCGACCGCTACCAGGTGGCGGTCATCACGAACGACATCTACACCGACGAGGACGCCGCCTTCCTCACCCGTTCCGGCGCGCTCGACCCCGAGCGCATCCGTGGGGTGCGGACCGGCGGCTGCCCGCACACGGCGATCCGCGAGGACACCAGCCTCAACCAGGAGGCCGTCGACGCCATGAGCACGGCTTTCCCCGACCTCGACCTGCTGTTCGTGGAGTCGGGCGGCGACAACCTCGCGGCCTCCTTCAGCCCCGATCTGGTGGACGTCAGCATCTACGTGGTCGACGTCTCGGGCGGCGACAAGGTGCCGCGCAAGGGGGGCCCCGGCGTCACCCGGAGCGACCTGCTCGTCATCAACAAGATCGACTTGGCGCCGTACGTCGGCGCCGACCTGGGGGTGATGGAGCGCGATGCGCGCCTCCAGCGCGGCGATCGGCCTCAGGTCTTCACCGATCTCAAGCGCGGCGTGGGCGTCGACGACGTGCTCCGCTGGATCGTCGAGGACGTGCTGTTCGATGAGGTCCGCATCTGACGGACCTCGCGAACGGGTACCTGCGGCTGGAGTTCGCTGCGGGACCGCACGGAACCGTGCTGGCGCACCAGGCGTCTCGGGCGCCGCTCCGCTGCGTCCGGCCGTTCGTGCTCGCCCATGGCGAGGCGGTACTGCAAGTGCTGCACGTCGGTCCGGGGGTGATGGCGGGCGACCGGCTCGAGCTCGACGTCGACGTCGGGCCCGGCGCCCACGCAGTGGTCGTGGCCCAGGCGGCCACCAAGCTGCACGCCATGGAGCCCCCGGGCGCGGCCGAGCAGCGCGTGCGGCTGCGGGTCGCGGCCGGCGGACGGCTGGAGGTCCACCCCGGCCTCACGATCCCCTTCGCCGGCAGCGCCTTCCGGCAGAGCGTCGAGGTCGACCTCGAGACTGGTGCCGAGTTCGCCTGGTTCGAGCGCTGGTCGGCCGGCCGCGTGGCGCGCGGCGAGCGGCACGCCTATCGGCACGCCTCGAGCCGGCTGCGCGTGCGCGTCGACGGCGTCCCGGTGCACGCCGACGCGCTCGAGCTCGACCCGGAGGCCGCCGCCGGGCCGGGGCTCTTCGAGGGGCACGCCTACGTGGCGAGCGGGGTGATCGTGGGCGGCGCGGACCCGGGGCTCGCGGCCTTCACGGACCAGGACGGCGTGACCGCGGCCGCGTACCCGCTGGGTCCGGACCGCTGGGCCGCGCGCGCCCTCGCGGACGACGGCGTGGGGCTGCGGGCCACGGTGCTCGGGTGGTCGACCGCTTGGCGGGCGGCCAACGGCCTTCCAGCGTTGGACCTCGATCGGTACGGCTCGTGAGCAGCCGTCCTCGAACCCACTAAGCCGGCGCCACGTCCGTCCGCGCGAAGTCGTCGCCCACGTACAGCACGGGTGCGCCGTGCGCCTTGGCCAGGGCGTACGCGTAGAGGTCGCCGAGGTTCAGCGCCGCCGGGTGGCGCCCCTTCCCGTACCGCACGAACCCTGCGTGCGCAAGCTCGACCTGGTCCGCATCGAACGGGATCACCCGAGCTCCGGCGGCATGCACGAGCAGCCGCAGGTCGCGCACCCCCTCGTCGCCGTAGCGCGCCTGCAGCACGACGAGCGCCTCGAGCAGGGTGCCCGCCGAGATCCCCAGGTCGTCCTCGGCGGCGATGCGCTCGATCAGCGCCGGCGCCGCGGATTCGCCCGCGAGCACGGCGACGAGCGCGGAGGTGTCGAGGACCGTCACCGCGGTAATCCGTGCTCGTCGTAGCCGAGGATCTGGTCGGGGGTGCGGTCGTCCAGCACCGGCAGCGCCGCGCAATGCTCGGCGATGCGCTCGAGCAGCTCGCGCTTGGCCGTCGCGCGCGGCGTCCGGCGCGCCACGGCCTCGCGCAGCGCCTCCACGACCGACTGGGTCATGGACTGACCGGTCAGCTCGGCCAGCTGCTTGGCGAGTTCGTGGGCCTCGCGGGACTTGAGGTTCAGGGCCATCGCGACCTCCGAATGCATTCTACCGTCTCTCTCAATTGGTGGAATCTACCCGGACACCATGGAGTCTAGGGCTCCG
>JAABRV010000221.1 GCA_011390735.1 Trueperaceae bacterium
CAGCCGCCGGACGACGTAGCTGGTCATGCGCCTTCTCCGCCTCCGACGGTCGCGTGCGTCAGTTCAGCGTGACGTTGCGCAGGTAGCGCAGGCTGCGGGTGGGGGTCTGGACGAAGCCGGAGACCTCGTCGCGGTGGGCCGTGAACAGGGTGGCGTAGGCGAGGTGGGCGACCGGGCCGTCGCACGCGAGCGCGCGCTGGAGGTCGGCGTAGATGCCCTGCCGGGTCGAGAAGTCGACGGCGCGCTGGCCCGCGGTCAGCAGCGTGTCGACGGCCGGGTTGCTGTAGAGGAACACGTTCGTCGAGCCGCCGGTGCGGAAGGTGCGGTCGAGGTAGCCGTCGGGGTCGATGTTGCCGCCGTTGAGGCTGGCGAAGGCGTCGAAGTCGCTGTTGCGCCAGCGCTGGACGAAGGTGCCGAGCTCCTCGACGCTGACGGTGGCGCGGAAGCCGGCGTCGGCGACCTGCGCCTGCACGACCTGGGCGGCGTCGATGACGACGCGCAGGGTCCCGAGCGTCACGATCTCGAAGTCGATGCCGTCCGGGTAGCCGGCCTCGGCGAGCAGTGCGCGAGCGGCGGCTGCGTCGGGCGTGTAGCAGCTGTATTCACTGACCGGCAGGGCCCAGTCGGTGAGGCCCGGGGAGAGCGGGCCGCCCGGCGTGGCGGAGCCGAAGTAGACGGCCTCGACGAGCTCGTCGCGGTCGATCGCCAGATTGAGCGCGCGGCGGACGCGGGCGTCGTCGAAGGGCGGGCGCGAGGCGTTCATGCCGATGAGCGAGTAGGAGAGCTCCTGCACGCTGAGCATGGTGATGCCCGGCACGCTGCCGAGCGTCTGGGCGGTGGCCGGGTCGACGTCGGGGATGAGGTGGTAGGCGCCCGTCCGCAGGCCGGCGGCGCGGGTCGAGGCCTCGGGGACGACGTTGTAGCGCAGGGCGGCCACGCCCGGTTCGCCCGCCCGGTAGTAGTCGGGGTTGGCGGTCAGCAGCGTGTAGGTGTCGGGCACGATCTCGCTGAGCATGAAGGGCCCGGTGCCGACCATGACCTGCTGCAGGTCGCCGTGCTCCGCGACGACCTCCTCGGCGACGACCGTCAGGTTCGGCAGGTTGGCCAGGAACGGCGCGAACGGCTCGGCGAGCGTGAACACGACGGTGAGGTCGTCGATCGCCTCGACGGAGGTGACCTTGGCGAAGCGGCTCGCCTGCGGTGAGCCGGTGTCGACGTCGATGATGCGCTCGTAGGAGTACACGACGTCGGCCGCCGTGAAGGGCCGGCCGTTGTGGAAGGTCACCCCGTCGCGCAGGTCGAAGGTGTAGGTGAGGCCGTCCGGCGACACGTTGTAGCCGACGGCGAGGGCGGGCTCGAGCTGGAGATCGGCGTTGATCTCGAGAAGGCCGTCGTAGACCTGCCCGATGATCTGGAAGCTGGAGAACGCGGTGACGATGTGGGGGTCGAGTCCCGCCGGCGACTGGTCGACGGCGAGCTCGAGGGTGCCGCTCTGGGCTAGGCCGAAGCCGATGATGGCCGCGAGGGCGGTGGTCAGGACACGCTGGCGCATGCTGCCTCCTCTGGGTGTCCGGCGCGCGAGCGCCGGGCGTTGGGGTACCGGTGACCACGATACCACTCGTAGACCATTGGCCCGAGCCGTGCTAGCTTCTGCGTGTGCGCATCCCCGACCCGGCCCGCAGCCTGCTGACCGAGGCGATCCCGGCGGACGCCGCCACCGGCGAGGTCGGTTCCGGCGTGGTCGCCGGCGTGATCGACGCGGCCGGACGGCGCGACGTGCTGGCCGTCGGCCGCCGGCGCCTCGACGGTCAGGACGTCACCGTCGACACGCGCTTCGACCTCGCGTCCCTCACCAAGGTCGTCGCCACGCTGCCCAGCGTGCTGCGGCTCGTCGCGGCCGGCGAGGTCGCGTTGGGCGACACCGTGGGCCGCTTCTTCAGCAGCGCCGGCTGGTTCCAACGGCCGTCGTTGGGCGACGTCACCGTGCGGGCGCTGCTGAGCCACAGCGGCGGGCTTCCGGCCTGGCGGCCGCTGTTCGCCGAGCTGAGCACCCGCCGCAGTGCCTTGGGCGCCGTGCTGCAGACGCCCGTCGAGACGCCGGGCGACGTCGTGTACAGCGACCTGGGCTTCATGCTCCTCGCCGCCATCGTCGAACGCGTCGCCCACGAACGCCTCGACGCCTTCGCGCGCCGCGAGGTGTTCGACACGCTCGACATGCCCGACACGGGCTTCGGGCCGCTGGAGGGCGTGCCCGTGGCCGCCACCGAGGACTGCGGCTGGCGCGACCGGCTGCTCGAGGGCGAGGTGCACGACGAGAACGCCACCGTCTGGGACGGCGTCGCCGGGCACGCCGGGCTGTTCGGCACGGTGGGCGACCTGCTGCGCTACGCGCACGCCTGGCTCACGCTCGACGCCCGCCTCGGTCCACGCGAGCTCCTCCTCGAGGCCACCCGCGAGCAGGCGGTCGCGCGGGACGCCTCCCTCTCGACCGGTCGCCGCGGCCTGGGCTGGCTGCTGGCGCGCCCCGGCGTCTTCGCCGGCGAGGGCGCCCGCGGCTTCGGGCACACCGGCTTCACCGGCACCTCGCTGTGGGTCGATCCCGACGCGGGGCACGCGGTGGTGCTGCTCGGCAACCGCGTCCACCCGCGGCGCGGCTCGCCCGCGCCGATCCACGCGCTGCGGGTCGCCTTCCACGAGGCGGTTCGTCGGGGCCTCACGGACGCGAGGAGCGTCGCATGAGCCCCGCGAGCGAACGTCCCTGGCCGGCCGACCTGCCATCCCTGAACGTCCTCGGGGTGATGTCGGGCACCTCGCTCGACGGCATGGACGCCGTGTTGGCGCGCTTCGAGCGCCGCGCGGGCGCGCTCGCGTGGTCGGTCGATGCGCGCGCCGAGGCGGCCTTCGACGCCGCCCTGCGGACGCGGTTGCTGCGCGCCATCGAGCCGGGCGGCGCCGACGTCGTGGAGCTGACGCAGCTGCATGCCGAGGTCGGCGAGGCCTACGCCGCTTTGTGCGCGCGCGTCGCCGCGTCGCACCCGGTCGACCTGATCGCGTTGTCCGGCCAGACCGTGTACCACATCCCGCGGACCGACGCGGCCCGCGGCTGGCGCTCGGTCGCCACCCTGCAGCTGGGCGAGCCCACGCGGGTCGTCGACCGCTGCGGCCTCCCCGTCGTCTCGGACTTCCGCCAGAGCGACCTGGCGGCGGGCGGCCAGGGCGCGCCGATGGTGCCCTTCGGCGATCTCCACCTCTTCGGCGAGCGGGGCGTGCGCCGCGCCGTGCACAACCTCGGCGGCATCGGGAACGTCACCGTCCTGCCCGCCGACGGCGATCCCGCGGCGGTCTCGGCCTTCGAC
>JAABRV010000222.1 GCA_011390735.1 Trueperaceae bacterium
CGAGAAGTACGGCATCGACCTGACGCGGCGCGCCACCGAGGGCAAGCTCGACCCCGTCATCGGGCGCGACGAGGAGATCCGGCGCGCCGTCCAGATCCTCCTCCGACGGACCAAGAACAACCCGGTGCTCATCGGCGAGCCCGGTGTCGGCAAGACCGCCATCGCCGAGGGGCTGGCGCAGCGCATCGTCGCCCGTGACGTGCCCGACGGGCTCCTGGGCAAGCGCGTGGTGCAGCTCGACATGGGCAGCCTGCTGGCGGGCGCGAAGTACCGCGGCGAGTTCGAGGAGCGCCTGAAGGGCGTCGTCGAGGAGACGACCCGCTCGAAGGGCGAGGTCGTGCTGTTCATCGACGAGCTGCACACGATCGTCGGCGCCGGCAAGGCCGAGGGCGCCGTCGACGCCGGCAACATGCTCAAGCCGGCCCTGGCCCGAGGCGAGCTGCGCATGATCGGTGCCACGACGCTCGACGAGTACCGGCAGATCGAGAAGGACGCCGCGCTCGAACGGCGCTTCCAGCCGATCGTCGTCGACGAGCCGACGGTCGAGGAGACGATCAGCATCCTGCGCGGCCTCAAGGAGAAGTACGAGGTGCACCACGGCGTCGCGATCACGGATCCGGCGATCATCGCCGCGGCGACGATGGCGCACCGCTACGTCAGCGACCGGCGGCTGCCGGACGCGGCCATCGACCTCATCGACGAGTCGGCGAGCCGCATCCGGGTTCAGCTGGAGAGCCTCCCCGAGGAGATCGACGCGCTGCGCCGCCGCAAGCTGCAGGTCGAGGTCGAGCTCCAGGCGCTGAAGGACGAGAGCGACGCCGAGTCGGGCCAGCGGCGCCTGCGGCTCGAGGAGGAGCTGCGCGCCCTGCAGGACCGCATGGACCAGGCGACGAGTGCCTGGGAGGCCGAACGCCACGAGCTGGACGAGCTGCGGGCGGCGCAGGAGGAGCTCGACCGCGTGCGCACCCGGATCGAGGCGGCGGAGCGCGAGTACGACCTCGAGGAGGCCGCCAAGCTGCGTTACGGCGAGCTCCCCCGCCTGGAGCACGACGTCCGGCGCCTGACCGAGGCGCTCGACGACGCGCGCTACGTGCGGCTGGAGGTCGGCGAGGACGAGGTCGCCGCGGTCGTCAGCCGCGCGACGGGGATCCCGGTCGCACGCCTGATGGAGGGCGAGCGCGAGAAGCTCTTGCGGCTCGAGGAGGAACTGCACCGGCGGGTGATCGGGCAGGACGCTGCGGTCACCGCCGTCGCGGACGCCATCCGGCGCGCGCGCGCCGGCCTCTCCGATCCCAACCGCCCGGTCGGCTCGTTCATCTTCCTCGGGCCCACCGGGGTGGGGAAGACGGAGACGGCCAAGGCGCTCGCGGCGCTGCTCTTCGACGACGAGGAGCGCATGGTGCGCATCGACATGTCCGAGTACATGGAGAAGCACGCCGTCGCCCGGCTCATCGGCGCGCCGCCCGGCTACGTCGGCTTCGAGGAGGGCGGCCAGCTGACCGAGACCGTGCGCCGCCAGCCCTACGCCGTGCTGCTCTTCGACGAGATCGAGAAGGCCCACCCCGACGTGTTCAACGTCCTCCTGCAGCTGCTCGACGACGGCCGCCTGACCGACGCACATGGCCGCACCGTCGACTTCCGCAACGTCGTGGTCATCATGACGAGCAACGTCGGCAGCCCCCACATCCTCGAATCGGCCCGCGCCGGGCGCCCAGCGGACGTCGTTCACGAGGAGGTGCTGCGGCTGCTGCAGCAGCAGTTCCGCCCCGAGTTCCTCAACCGCGTCGACGACGTCATCGTCTTCCACGCGCTCGATGAGTCGCAGGTGGCGCGCATCGCCGAACTGCAGCTCGATCGCCTGCGAGAGCGGCTGGCCGAGCGGCGCGTGACGCTCGAGCTCACGCCTGCCGCGCTGGCCCAGCTGGCGCGCATCGGCTTCGATCCGGTGTTCGGGGCCCGGCCCCTCAAGCGGGCGCTGCAGCAGCATCTCGAGACGCCGCTCGCCCGCCGCATCCTCGCCGGCGAGGTGCCCGACGGCAGCACGGTCGTCGTCGAGCCTGGCGAGGTGGGCTTCGCGTTCGACGTGCGCGCCCCCGCGGCCGTGAACTGAGCAGCACCCTGCTGCCCAGCGCACGCGCGCGGTCCCGTTCGGCACGCACGTGATACCGTGCCCCCGTGGTGTTCCGCAGGCTGGCCAACCGAGCGGGCGCGTCCGAGGCGGCGGCGTCCGAACGGGGTACCGCGGCCCCCGCCCTGGAGGTCGCGCACTCGGCGCTGGCCGAGGGCCGTTACGAGGCGGCATTCGCCACCCTCGAGGGCGCCGCGCGGCGTCAGCGGGTGCGGGCCGTGCAGGCGCACTACTGGTTGCACTTGGCGGCGTGTTACGCGCTCTACGGCCTCGATGGCCTGGAGAACGGCGTGCCGGCGCTGAAGGCCGCCGTCGCCGCCGAACCGCAAACGGTCTCGGACCCGCTGTATCAAGCCCTCTACTGGGAGTTCGACGCCTACCGCGGCGCCTCGGCGTCCGAGGTCAAGCGCGGCCTGCGCGCGATCTCGGCCGACATGCCGCCCATCGCGGCCTACCACGCCGGCGCCGCGCTGCTCGCGGTGGGCGCCCCCAAGAGCGCGCTGCGGCGCCTGGAACCCTTGACCGACGCGTCCCTGCCGGCGTACCTGGTGTGGCGCCGGTGGTCGCTCCTCGGCCAGGCCCAGGAGGCGCTCGGCGAGTGGGCATCGGCGGCCATCGCCTACGGCGCAGCGGTCGACGGCGCCCCGGCGTCGGAGCGGGGCCCGGAGCTGCTCGCCTACGCGAGCTGCCTGCTCGAACTCGGCCGCATCGACGAGGTGCTCGCCGTCCTCGGTGACGTGGACGAGGGCGCGCTCGACGAGGTGGACGTCGGCCTGATGCGCTACGTCGAGGGGCGCGCCCAGCTCGAGGCCGGCAACCCCAACCGCGCCCACGAGCTCTTCGTCGAGGCGCGCGCGCTCGAGGCCGAACCGGAGATGGGTTTCTCGCTCGCCTACGCCACCGGTCAGGCGCTGGTCGCGCTGCAGCGCTACGACGATGCCGTGGCCGTCTTGCACGAGGCCGTGGCGGTGGCGCCGGCCGAGCACCGCGCCTTCGCGCAACACGAGGCCGCGATCGCCCTGATGGAGTCCGACGCGCTGGACGACGCGGTCCCGTTGCTGGAAGAGGTCCTCTCCGACCCCGGCTATCCGCATCGGGGCGAGGCGCTCGCCGACCTGGCGGACGTCCGCCTGCGGGCCGGCGACTTCGAGCAGGCTCGTGGCGATGCCGAGCGCGCGCTCGATCTCGGCGCCGTCGCGCCGGCGTGCCTG
>JAABRV010000023.1 GCA_011390735.1 Trueperaceae bacterium
GGTGGTCGATCTTGGCCATCTCCACCGGCGGCGGCGTGGTGGCCCGCGTGACCACCCGCAGCGCGCTCGCGCGCACCTCGACGCCGCCGGGCGCCTTGCCGTGGGCGACGACGGTGCCCTCGACCTCGACGCTCGACTCGTGCAGCGGCGGGTCGATGCCCTCGAGGACGCACTGCACCACCCCGCTGCGGTCGCGCAGGTCGAGGAAGGCGAGGCCGCCGAGGTCGCGGCGGTGGTGGACCCAGCCGCGCAAGCGCACGGCCTGGCCGACCCGGTCGGGCAGATCGGCGATGAGGGCGCGGCCCGCGTCGAGCTCGAGGCCGCCCGCGGGCGTACCGGTCCTGGCGAGCGTTCGTCGTGACGGCTTCGCTTCCATGCTGCCTCCCGGTCGATCGGCCCGGCCGGCTCCCCAATAGAGCGACCCCCCGAGGGGGGCCTCGGGGGGTCGCGTGGGTCCACGTCGACGTGTTACGCCCCGAGCGCCCTCGCGTCGCGATTGTCGTCCTGACGGCGGGTGGTGGACGGGGTCATGGGCGGGACGGTACCGCGCGGGTGCGGCGGCGTCAACCCGTCGCGTGCGCGACGGCGTCAACCCGTCGCGCGCGCCGGGTCTCAGACGCCCGGCGCTTCGAGCCAGCGGATCCCGTGGCCTGCGACCGCGAGGTCGTGGGTCGAGACGGGTTCGCCCGTGAGCAGGTCGCGCGCCCCGGCGGGCCAGCGCCGCCCGAGGAGCGCGGCACCGTCGACGGCCACGCCGGCGGCGCCCAGGTTCTGCAGCGCGAGGACCTCGGCCCCCGCTGCGCGGCGGACGACGGCGGCGACCGACGCCGGCGCCTCGGGCCAGCGCGCAGGCGCCTGCGGGTGGAAGGCCGGGTGGCCGGCGCGGACGCGCAGCAGCCGGCGCAGGCCGTCCAGCACCTGGTGTCGGCGGTGCGCCGGGTCCGCCAGCTCGGCCTCGAGGGCGGTCAGCTCGAAGCGTCCGCGGTTGATCGAGCGCGCCCGGCCGCTGGCGGCCAGCGCCGCGAGGTCGTTGCGCGAGCCGAGCAGCGAGTGCACGTAGATCCCCGGGACCCCGGGCAGCGCCAGCATGAGCGCGTGCGCCACCAGCAGGCGGCGGACGCCGTCGGCCTCCGGCGCGCCCGGGTCCGCCAGGGCGTCGAAGAGGCTGACGTTGAGCTCGTAGGCGCTCTCCCCGCCGCCGACGTCGCTCTTGACGCTCACGAGGCCGCCGCGGGCCCGGACGCGCTCGGCCAGGGCCGCGACCTCGGAGCGCGCCAGGATCCCCTCCACCGGCCGCACGCCGATTCCGTCGTGGGAGGCGAGGAAGTTGAAGAAGGTCGCCTCCTCGCTCGGGTTCTCGAGCCCGCGGGCCCAGTCGCGCAGGACGCGCGCGTCGCCGGTCGCGATCGCGTGCAGCGTCAGCGGCGGCAGCGCGAAGTTGTAGACCATCTGCGCCTCGTCGCGCCCGTCGCCGAAGTACGACACGTTCTCCGCATGCGGCACGTTGGTCTCGGAGACGACGACCACGCCGGGCGTGCACGCCTCGAGCGCGGTGCGGAGGAGCTTGATGACCTCGTGCGTCTGCGGCAGGTGCACGCAGGCGGTGCCGGGCTCCTTCCACAGGTAGGTGATCGCGTCGAGTCGCAGGAGGCGGGCGCCGCGCTCGACGTAGCTCAGCAGGACGTCGAGCACCGCCGACAACACCTCGGGGCGGCGGTAGTTCAGGTCGACCTGGTCGGCGCTGAAGGTGGTCCATACGTGGCGAACGCCGTCATGCGCGGCGAACGGTGTCAGCAAGGGCGTCGTGCGCGGCCGCACGGTGGCCGAGAGGTCGTCGTCGGGGTCGGCGGTGACGTACCAGTCGCGGTGGCCGGGGTCGCCCGCGAGGAAGCCGCGGAACCAGGGGTGCGCGACCGAGGTGTGGTTGATGACGGCGTCGAACATGAGGTCGCGGCCGACCGCCAGCGCGGCGACGTCGTTCCAATCGCCGTGCGCCGGGTCGACGGCCAGGTAGTCGGCCACCGAGAAGCCGTCGTCGGAGGTCGCCGGGTAGAAGGGGAGCAGGTGCACGGCCGAGGTCGTGCCGGCGAGCGGTCCGTCGAGCAGGCGGCGCAGCGTTCGCAGCGGCGGCTCGCCGGGCGTGCGCACCTGATCGGCGTAGGTGATGAGGACCGAGGCGTCCGGGCCGAGCCGCTCGCTCGGCGGCGTCGGCGGTCCCGGCAGCAGCCGCTCGGTCGCCGCCATGCGCTCGAGCAGCCTCGGGGTCCATTCCTCGGCGGCCTCGGGGCCGTAGAGGGCGAGCAGGTGGCCACGCACGCGGGCGGCCGCGGCGCGGCTGCGGGGGGCGTCGGGCAGGATCGGGGTCATGGGGGCACCCCCAGGTCGGCGAGCGCGGCGTCGAGCACGCGAGCCAGCGTATCCAGCCCGAAGCGCGCGCGGGCGACGGCGTGGTTGTGCGCCGCGTCGCGGGCGACGCGCTCGGGATCCGCGAGCAGGGCGGCGACCTCGGCCACCGCCGCGTCGGTCACCGCGCCGTCGATCTCCACGAAGCGGAACCCGGCGGGCGCGATGTCGCGGGCGTAGACCGGGTAGCGGTTGACGAGGACGGGCCGGCGGGCGGCGACCGCCTCGAGCAGGGCGTTGCCGAAGCCCTCGTAGAGGCTCGGGTAGGTGACGAGGTCCGCGTGGGGGTAGGCGTCGGCCAGGGCGTAGCGCTTGCCGTCCGGCGTGTCGGCGCGCGTCTCGCCCACGCGGTCGGCGACGTAGCGCAGGTCGACGCCGAGCGCGGCGGCCCGCATCTCCAGGCGGATGAGGTAATCGACCCCCTCGTCGCCGGCGCGGTGGGTGATGACCAGCGCGTCGCGCGGGTCCCCCAGGCCGTGCAGCAGGTCGATGGCGAGCTCGATGCCCTTGCGCGGCACCACCCGCGTCGGTTGCAGGAAGAGCCGCCGGTCGTCGGCCAGGTCGATCGCCGCGCGGAAGTCGGCGTTGAAGGCGTCGAGCTCACCGAAGGGCCGGTCGAAGTCCATGACGTTGGGCAGCCAACGGGCGTCGATCCCGCGGCGGGCGCGCAGGTCGGCGACCGCGCCCGTGTGGATCGCCAGGTGAACGACGTGCCCCGCGTGGAAGGGGAAGACGGCGTCGAGCAGCGACCGCAGCTGGGGCTGCGCGAAGCGCTCGCGCTCCCACCAGTAGTCGTGTTCGTGCGACAGGGTCGGGAGGGTGCGCTCGCGCACGAGATCGGCGAGCGCCAGCGCCAGGGGGAGCTGCATGGGGATCGCCCAGGCGTTCTGGACCACCAGCAGATCGGGCCGCTCCTCGTCGAGCACGGGCCGCAGCCGCTCCGCGATGGCCGTCGCGCGGGCGCGGACGTCCTCCTCGAGGGTCGGGTCGTCGCCGGCGCCCTCGAAGCAGCGTCGGCCGAGCGCCTGCGCCACGGGGTCGGCGAAGTGCATCTCCGG
The DNA here is from genome assembly GCA_011390735.1 of Trueperaceae bacterium. Lineage (GTDB taxonomy): Bacteria > Deinococcota > Deinococci > Deinococcales > Trueperaceae > JAABTL01. Next base: position 3,462 of record JAABRV010000023.1, read on the forward strand.
GACGAGATGGCCGGGGCCGTCGAGCTCGCCCGCGGCCTCGGCCACCGCGAAGCCGCGCGCGCGCAGGGCGTCGGCCAGCTTGTCGGACTCGAGGCTGACGCCGTCGGTGCCGGCGAGGCGGGTGGCGACGACCAGTGCCTTCACGAGGTTGCCTCAGCCCTTGACGCCGCCGGCGGTCAGCCCGCCGACGAGGTACTTCTCGAACCAGAAGAACAGGATCATGATCGGCAGCGTGATGATCATCGCGCCGGCCATGAGGTACTGGCGCGGCACCTCCTGGCTGTCGAGCATGACCATGCCCCGCGGCAGGGTGAAGATCGCCGGGTTGTCCAGGAACATGAACGCGAACAGGAACTCGTTCCACGCGATCATGAAGACGTAGAGGCCCACCGACGCGATCGCCGGCATCGCCAGCGGCAGCGTGATGCGCCAGATGACCTGCGCGCGCGTGCAGCCGTCGATCAGCCCCGCCTCCTCGAGGTCCTTGGGCAGCGTCTGGAAGTAGCTGCGCAGCATGTACAGCGCGACCGGGATGGTGGTGGCGGGGTACACGAGCAGCAGCCCCGGCAGGGTGTTGCGCAGGCCGAGCTGGGTGAACACCGCGTAGAGCGGGATGACCAGCACGATGGCCGGGAACATGTAGATGAGCAGGATGGCGCGCGACAGGATCGTGCGACCGGGGAACGCCAGGCGCGTGACGGCGTAGGCGCCCAGCACCGCCATCACCAGCGTCACCGTCATGGTGACCAGGGCGACGACGAAGCTGTTGCCGATGAAGCCCAAGAAGTCGAAGGTGAGGAGCACCTCGCGGTAGCCGACGAACAGCTCGCGGGCGCCCAGCCCGAACTCGATCGCCAGGCTGGCGGGGTCGCGCAGCAGGGCCGCGCGCCCCTTGAGGCTGGCCGACAGCATGTACCAGAAGGGGAAGAGGATGATCAGCAGGAAGAACGCGAAGGCGAACCCGCGGAGCAGGCGCACCACGACGCGCTCGACGACGTCGCGCCGCAGCCGCCCGAGATCGATGTCGCGCAGCGCGTAGCGCACGAGGTGGCCCGCGAGCGCCAGCATCAGGAGGGCGAACGCGACGCCCCACACGGGCCGCACGGCCTCGCCGCCGAGCGGGCGGAGGCCGCTGAGGAGCAGCCAGGCGAGGGCCAGCAGCACGCCGGCGCCGATGGCGGCCACGACCGGCGTGTCGTGGCCGCGGCGGATCAGACCGACGACGGCGCCCAGCACCAGGCCGAGCAGCAGGGCCTGACCGAGCGGCAGCGTCGTGACCAGACCGCCGACGAGGGTGGCGGTGAGTGACCACAGGCCGACGACCAGGGGGACGGTGAGCCCGCCCACGACGGCGGCGAGCAGGGTCCCGGAAGGGGACCGGTGGCGGAGCGTGGTGGCCGGGGTCATCGCTCGGACTCCGGGGCGAAGCGGTAATAGACGAACATGAACGCGAGCAGGACCGCGAAGAGGATCATGGCCACCGCCGAGCCCGAGCCGATGTCGGAGCGGGCGAAGGCCTCGTCGTAGATCATGACCGGCAGGTTCTTGGTGCCCGCGGCACCGCCGGTGAGCAGGAAGATGTCCTCGAACTTGTTGATCAGGAACATGAAGCGCAGCAGGAACAGCACCGCCAGGATGCCGGCCAGGTTCGGCAGGGTGATGAACCAGAACTTCTGGAACGGCCCCGCGCCGTCGACGTCGGCGGCCTCGTACATGTCGATCGGCACGGCCTGCAGGCGCGCCAGGATGAACAGGAACGCGAACGGGAAGTAGTTCCAGGAACTGAACACGATCACCGTGGTCAGCGCCAACGGGAACTCGAACGTCAGGCCCAGGACGCTGACGTCGATCGCCCGCTGCCCGAGGAAGTTGACCGGGCCGGCGAGCAGGTCCCAGCGCTGGCCGAGGGCGTTCACGGTGCCGCTGAAGGGATCGAGGAAGAACGCCCACACGAAGGCGACCGCGATGACCGGGGCGACGTAGGGGAACAGGAACAGGCCGCGGAGCAGGCCCTGGCCGGTGAAGCTGCCGTTGAGCAGCATCGCCGCGACCAGGCCGAGCAGGATCGAGCCGACCGCGCTGAAGAAGGTGTAGCCGAGCGTGACGCGCAGCGTCGGCCAGAAGTCGGAGCCGGTGAGGATGCGGCGGTAGTTGTCGAGGGTGAACGAGAAGCTGGTGAGCACGTTCTCGGCCCGGGCGCGCATGTCGGTGGGCGCGTCACGGACGTTCGGGCTGCCGGCCGCCAGGTAGGCGGCGTCGGCGGCGAAGGCGAGCTCGAGCGTCTCCCGGTAGCCCCCCCGCCAGTCGCCGAAGGCGCAGCGCACGACGCTGCCGTCCTGGGCGCAGCGGTCGTCCGCGGTGACGAGCGTCAGCCCGGCGGGCAGCGTCTTCTGCCAGGTGACGCCGCGGAGCGGGACGCGCTGGCTGCCGTTGCGCATGGTGAGCCGCAGCAGCAGTTCGTCGCCGGCCGCCTCGGGACTCTCCAGCACGCGCTCGTTGGCGACGGGCACCGGCGCCCGCAGGTCCGCCAGGGTGACCGACTTGAAGCTGATCCAGACGTTGAGCAGAACCGGGACGAGCACGATCGCCAGGATCACGGCGAACGTCGGGGCGAGCATCACGTACGCGAGTCGAGCCTCGCGGGCCGCCAGGGTCATGCGTCGCGCCGCCATGCGGGCCTCCAGGGGCAACGGTGGGCCGGGGTTCGCGGGCGCCGCGAGGGCGCCGCGGCGCCGGGCTGGCGGGCGGCCGCCCGGGGGTCGTGCCCCGGGCGGCCGCGATCCGGATGGTTAGCGCAGCTCTTCGATGCGCTGCTGCAGCAGGCTCGCGGTCTCGGCCGCGCCGCGCTCGCCGTCGAGGAACTCGCGCACGAGCTCGGACATCACGCGCGTGCCGTAGAGGCTCGTCACGAGGCCGCCCTGACCCTGGCGGAACGCCCAGCGGTCGCCGGTCTCGAGGCCAGCCACCAGGTCGTCGATGACGGCGGCCGGGTAGAAGGCGCTCAGCGGCGCGCGGCTGCTGACGCCGGTCTCCAGCTCGGCCCAGCCTTCGATGAAGCGGGTCGGCTCCTCGGGGGTCCCGAAGCGGACCGGGAACTTGCCTTCGGTGGCCATGCCCAGCCAGTCGACGTAGCCCTCGGTGAGGACGTACTCGATGAACGCCTGCGCGGCGTCGATGTCCGCGTCGACGGTGATGCCGAAGCCCTGGACCTGGGCCCAGCCGGCGCCCTCGGGGTAGCTGGTGCCGGCGATGCTGGTGACGAAGCCCGTGTTGCGCGCGAGCCAGCCGCTCTCCTCGCCCTCGTCGGCGGGCACCGGCACCTCGTCGCGCAGGCCCGCGAGCTCGTCGAGGATGAACGGCGACCACACGATCATCGCGGCCTGGCCGCCCTGGTAGAGCTCGCGCGACTGCAGCCAGTAGAGGTTGCCGGGCGGGCTCAGCTCGACGAGTTCCTTGTAGAACGTCAGGAACTCGACGAAGGCGGGCGTGTCGATGGTGACGTTGCCGGCGTCGTCGATCAGCTGCACGCCGTTCGCCAGCGCCAGGTGCTCCAGCACCTGCATCATGTAGTCCTGGCTCGGATCGGTGGCGGCGACGAAGCCGTACATGTTGGGTGGATCGTGCAGGGCGCGGGCGGCGACGAGGATGGAGCCGTAGTCGTTCGGCGTCCCCAGGCCGGCCTCGGCGAACAGGTCGGAGCGGTAGAGCAGCAGCTGCGTCCAGCCGTCGGCGGGGACGGCGGCCGTCTCGCCGCGGTAGCTCATCAGCGCGAGGGTGCCGGCGCCGAAGGTGTCGACGCCGAGGTTGGCGACGGTCTCGCTCGCCGCGGCGGTGTCGAGGATGCCGGCCTCGGCCCAGCCGACGGTGTAGTTGACCGGGTGGAAGATGACGTCGGGCAGATCGCCGGCGGCGAAGGCGGCGGTGATGCGCTCGCCCAGCTGGCTCTCGCTGACGGGTACCACGGTGACGGAGATGCCGCTGGCGGCCTCGAAGGCGGCCGCGATCTCCTCCTGGACGGCCATGCGGGCGGGCTGCTCCTCGGTCGTCCAGAACGTGACGGATTGGGCGCTGGCGACCGTGAGGACGAGCAGCGCCACGATCAGGCTGAGGGTACGTCGCATGCGGGGTTCCTTTCTCGTGCGTTCGAGGTGCGGTCGTCGGTCAGGAGCTGGCCGGTCTGTCCGCGGCGATCACCTCCTCGGGGGCAGGCGCCTGCCGCGTGCGCGGCGGGGCGGCGGGGTCGGGGAATCGGGGCGCGGCGGTGGAGGCGCGCACGACCAGCGTCGGCGCGATCCGCAGGGTCGGCACCGCGGCTTCGAACGGTGCGTCGAGCACCAGGCGCGCGGCCGCGCGGCCCATCTCGCGTCCCGGTTGGCGGACGGTGGTCAGCGGCGGGCACAGGTAGCGCGCCCAGGTGAGGTCGTCGAAGCCGACGACGCTGAGGTCGTCGGGGACCGCGATGCCGCGTCTCTGGGCGGCGTGGAGCAGGCCGACGGCCATGCGGTCGCTGGCGCAGAACACGGCGGAGACGTCCGGGTCGTCGAGGACGACCGCGGCGGCCGCCTCGCCCCCCTCCTCGGTGAAGCCGCCGGCGACGATCGGCCCCGGCTCGAGGCCGGCGGCCGCCATCGCTGCGAGGAAGGCCTCGCGGCGCTCGATGCCGTCGCGACGGGTGCCGGCGAGGTGGGCGATGCGACGGTGCCCGGCGGCGGCGAGGTGTTCGACCGCGGCCCGCACGCCGGCGGCGTCGTCGAGCCGTACCTGGGGCGCGTCGTCGTCGGGACCGTCGCGCTGCACGTGGGCGACCGGCACGCTGCCTGCCGCCGCACGGAGTTCGGCGGGCTGCAGGCGCGAGCCGATGAGGACCAGGCCGTCGACCTGGCGCGCGCGCAGGAGCTCGATCGCGCGCCGCTCGGCGTCGGGCTCGAGGTGGTCGGTGACCAGCATGGCGTGCATGCCGTGCTCCTCGAGCACGTCCTCGATGCCGCGCGCCATGTGGGCGTACAGCGGGCCGATCAGGTCGGGGAGGACGACGCCCACGAGGCCGCTGCGCCCGGTGACGAGGCCGCGGGCGACGTCGTTGCGGCGGTAGCCGAGCCGGGCGACCGCCGCCTCGATCCGATCGCGCGCCGCGGCGCTCACCACGCCGCCGTTGAGCGCGCGCGACACGGTCGCGATGGAGGCGCCGGCCTCCCTGGCGACGTCGTGGATGGTCGGGCGCGGGCGTGACACTCGTGGCCTCCCGGAGCGGCGGCGGGTTCTTCGGAGAGCGGGGACGCGCGTGCACCGTCAAGGCGTGCGCGGGGAAGGGATCCCCGGACTGGAAACGTTTACACCTCGTTGTCTCGTAGTATGACGGCCCGCTCGCGCGGCGTCAAGTTCCTGCGCTGCACGGCCCCGGTCACGGCGGTGGCGCGCCCCGTCACGTTCGCCGCGAATGCGACGCGTCAGCCGGGCCCCGGCGCCACCACCACGACCGCGCCCGCGTGCGCCACGACGCGCACCGGGCCGGTCGCGACGTTCGACACGCCCAGTCCGAGCGCGCGCGTCAGCGTGGCCTCGTTCAACGGGTAGCGGGCGCCGGCGACGCTCACGCGCGCCTCGCGGTCGAGCGCCAGCAGGCTGAAACGCTCGCCCGCCCGCAGCGGCAGCTCGCGCGTTTCGCCCGGGCGCAGCGGCCACAGGGCGCGCCGCCCGTCGAGCACCTCGAGCACGTTGCCGGCCGCGTGGCGCGCCTGCACCACGAAGACGGTGGCCAGCGTCTGGTCGAGGCGTCCGCTCAGGCCGCCGACGACCGTGATCCGGGTCGCGCCGCGCGCCACGGCGGCGTCGAGCGCGAGCTCGAGATCGAGGGCGTCCTTGGCGGTCGGGTGGCGCTCGACGGCCAGGTTCGGGTGGGCCGCGAGCGTCTCGCCGTCCACGGAGTCCAGGTCGCCGACCAGCAGGTCGGGGGTGAGCCCGAGCGCCAGCGCGTGGCGCAGGCCGCCGTCGGCGGCGATCACCAGGTCGGCCCCGACCAGCGCGGCGCGCAGGTCGTCGTCGGCGTGCACGGCGCCGCCGACCAGCACCAGCGCGCGGCGCCGCCCGCTCATCCGCGACCCGTCCAGCGGAACCAGGCCTCGTCGGGGGCCTCGAGGATCCCGGCGGTGCCCGCGCCCGGCGCGTCACCCCCGGGGAGCTCGCGGGGCCGCGCGGTCCACCGCACCCGCGTGCCCCAGGCGGGCACTTCGAGCTCGAGGCGCCAGCCGTCGCGGACGGGGGAGGCGGCGACGTGGGTGGCGGGGACAGCGCCTTCCGCCGCTCCGGTGCCCGGCCGCCAGCGGGCCCGCTCCGCCAGCAGCAGCGCCGCCGTCGGCGCCCCCGGCAGACGGGCGGCTTCGTCGCCCTCCCACACGTTCTCGTGCCCCACGAAGCGGGCCGTCCAGGGGTCGGCCGGCCGCGCCATGAGCTCGTGCGGCGCGGCGACCTGCACCAGCCGACCGGCACGCAGCACGGCGATGCGGTCGGCGATCGCCAGCGCCTCGTCGAGGTCGTGCGTCACGAACAGCGCGGCCGTGCCGAGCTCGCGCAGCCAGCCGGCCACCTCCAGCGACAGGCGCGTGCGCAGGCCCGGGTCGAGGCTGGCGAAGGGCTCGTCGAGCAGCACCAGCGGTGGCTGCGGCGCCAGCGTGCGGGCCAGCGCGATGCGCTGCCGCTCGCCGCCCGAGAGGCGGTCGACGTCGTCGCCGGCCCGGTCGGCGAGGCCGACGCGTGCCAACCAGGCGGCCGTGCGCTCGCGGCGCACCTCGGCGGCCGCCCGCGCCTCGACCAGCCCGAACGCGACGTTGCCGGCCACGTCGAGGTGGGGGAAGAGCGCGTGGTCCTGGAACACGACGCCGACGCCGCGCCGGTGCGCCGGCAGGGCGTGCAGCGCGCGGTCCGTGGCGCGCACCTCGCCGGTGGCCGGCACCAGGCCGGCCACCGCGCGCAACAGCGAGCTCTTGCCGCAGCCCGAAGGCCCGACCAGCGCCACGATCTCGCCCGCCTCGACGCGCAGGTCGACGTCGGCGAGCGCGACCGTGGCGCCGTAGCGCACGCCGAGGCGCGCGATCTCCAGGGCTGGGCCGACCGAAGCCATCTGCGCGAGCGTACCGCGCGCACCCGGCGCGTCGCTGCTCGGCTCCGTCAGAACGGCTCGGCGCCGCGCCGGCGGCCGCCCGCGCGGTCGATCAGGGCGACGCTCGCCCCCACCAGCACCGCCAGGAGCGCCGCGAGGGCCAGCGCCTCCGCGTAGCTTCCCGCCCCCGGCCGTCCCAAGCGCTCGGCGATCGCCACCGGCAGCGTCGTCGTCTCGGGACGGCGCAGCAGCAGGGCCGCACCGAACTCGCCGAGCGACGCCGCGAAGGCGAAGGCCGCCGCGCTCGCCCACGCCGCCCGCGTCAGCGGCAGGTCGAGGCGACGGGCGACGCGCCACGGCGACGCCCCGAGGGTGGCCGCGGCCTCGCGCCACGCCGTGGGCACCGCGGCCAGGGCCGACACCCCGACGCGCGCCACCAGCGGCGTGGCGAGCAGCGCGTGCGCCAGCGGCACACCCCAGGCGCTCGCCGCCAGCCCGGGCGCCACGAGCAGGAGGCCCAGGCCCAGCGTCACCGCGCTGACGGCCCACGGCAGCAGGCCGAAGGCGTCGAGCCAGCGCCAGCCGCCGCGCTCGACCGCGAACGCGATCGCGCCGCCGATCAGCAGCGCGAGCAGCGTCGCGACGAGGCCGAAGCGCAGCGAGTTGGCCACGGCGGTGGGGGCGTCGGTGAGCCCGACGATCCGCGACGGCGTCGTGAGCGAGCGCACGGCGCCGGCGAGGCTGGCCCCCCCCGGCGGCGCAGCGGCGAGCGCGAACAGCGCGGCGAGGGGGAGAGCGACGAGCAGGCCCGCCGGCGCGACCGCCGCGAGGGCGGGCCAACGGATGGCGCCGCGGGCGGTCGGTGCCGCCCGCACGACGCCATGCGCCATACGCGCCTGCGCCCGCAGGTACGGCTGCGCCAAAACCAGCACCAGCGCCAGCTGCAGCAGCGCGAGGGCGCTGGCACCGCCGAGGTCGAAGGTGCGCGCGACGCGCCGGTACACCTCCACCTCCAGGGTGGCGAACTCGGGCGCGGGCGCGAGGACCAGGATGACGCCGAAGCTCGTGAAGCAGAAGAGGAAGACGAGCGCCGCCGACGCGACGATCGCCGGTGCTGCCGTCGGCAGGGTGACCCGCCAGGCCCGCCGCCAGGGCGAGGCGCCGAGCGCGGCGGCGGCCTCCAGCAGGCGCGGCGTGGCGCCCTCCAGGTGCCCGCCGACGATGCGCGCCACGATGCCGACGTTGTAGAAGGCGTGCGCCAGGATGACGATCCACCAGCTGTCGCGCAGGTCGACGCCGAGCAGGCCGCGCGGCCCGACCCAGGCCAGCACCGCGGTGGCGGCCACCAGCGACGGCAGCACGAAGGGGACGACGAACAGCGCGCGCCACAGCCGCCGCAGCGGCAGCTCGGGGCGCGAGAGCGCCCAGGCCGCCGGCGCGCCCAGCAGCAGCGCCGCCGCCGTCGAGGCGGTCGCCTGCAGCGTGGTGCGGCCCACCAGACCCCACAGCTGGGGGTCGACGAGGGTGCGGGCCGCGGCCGCGTCCACGGTGCGGCCCACGAGCGCCGCCAGCGGCGCCAGCACGCCGAGCGCCAGCGCCGCGGCGGCGAGGGCCCCGAGCGCGTGGGCGAAGGGGGGACGGCGCACGGCTCCAGGGTACCGCCGCGGGCCGCGCGGAGCCCACCGCTGCGGGCGCCGAGAAGACCCCTTGACACGGGCGCCCGCGAGCCCTACATTGTGGTCCGCATGGACGCATACCGCCTCATCACCCTCGGCAGCGCCGCCGCCCGCGCCTTCGGGCCGGTCGTGTGTGCGCCGGACGGCGCACCAGCGCCCTGGGAGAGGACTGCCGGCTAGTCGCCGACCGCGACAACCCCCGCACCTCCGACCGTGGGCGCCCCCGAGCCCCACGGTCGTTCGCTTGTGGCCCCGACCCGCGACGACCCACCACCCCACCCATCCGCTCCATCCCGTCGAGAGGTCCAGCATGACCGCCACCCCCCCCACCGCCACGATCCCGACCACCGCCAGCCTGCGCCGCTACGGCGCGCTCCTCGGCCGCTACCTCGCCCCCCAGGCCGGCGCCGCCGCCGTCCTCGCCGTGCTGCTGCTCGTCGGCATCGGCCTACAGCTGCTGGTGCCGCAGGTCCTGCGGCGCTTCATCGACACCGCCACCGGCGTGGCCGCCGGCACGCTGGCCGAGGGCGCGGCCGGTGCCGGCGCCGCCCTGGTCGGCCTCGCCGGCGTGTTCCTCGCCGTCGCGTTGGGGACCCAACTGCTCGGCGGCGCGGCGACCGTGCTCGGCGCCGCGGTCGGCTGGACCGCCACCAACCTGCTGCGCCGCGACCTGCTCGAGCACTGCCTGGCGCTCGACATGACCTTCCACTCGGCCCGCACCTCCGGCGAGATGATCGAGCGCATCGACGGCGACGTCACCGCGCTCAGCGACTTCTTCGCCCAGTTCGCGGTGCGCGTCATCGGCGGCCTGCTGCTGCTCGTCGGCATCCTCGTCGTCCTGTGGTTCGAGAACGCGTGGATCGGCCTGGCCCTGACGGTGTTCACGCTGCTCGAGATCGCGGTGATGGCGGCCCTGCGCGACGTCGCGGTGCCCGCCACCACCCGCGAGCGCGAGGCCGCCGCGCGGGTGTTCGGCTTCGTGGAGGAGCGCCTGACCGGCATCCAGGACGTGCGCGCCAACGGCGGCGGGGCCCACGCGCTGCACCGCTTCATCCACACGATGCGCACCTTCTTCCACGACGTGCGGCGCGCCTGGATGGCCCGCTCGGTCGTCTGGCTCTCGAGCTACGGCCTGTTCGTGCTCGGCATGCTGGTCACCATCGGCTCCAGCATCCAGCTGGTCATGGCCGGCGCGATCACCCTCGGCACGGCCTACATGGTCTTCCAGTACCTCATCATGCTGCAGTCGCCCATCGAGCAGATCACCCAGCAGATGCAGCTGCTGCAGCGCGCCGGCGCCAGCGTCGGCCGCGTCGACGAGCTGCTGCGCGAGCGATCCCGCCTGACCGTCGTCGACGGCGAGCACGCGCGCCGACTGCCTGATGGGCCGCTCGAGGTGAGGTTCGAGGGCGTGACCTTCCGCTACCACGACGCCGAGCCCGACGCCGACCCGAACCTGCAGGGCATCGACCTCATCGTGCCGGCCGGCCACCACCTGGGCCTGCTCGGGCGCACCGGCAGCGGCAAGACGACCCTCACGCGGCTGCTCTTCCGCTTCTACGACCCGCTCGAGGGGAGCGTGCGGCTCGGCGGCGTCGACGCGCGCGAGGTGCCGCTCCCCGAGTTGCGTCGGCGCGTCGGGCTCGTCACGCAGGAGGTCCAGCTGTTCCAGGCCTCCGTGCGCGACAACCTCTCCTTCTTCGACGACACCGTCCCCGACGAGCGCCTGATCGGCGCGCTGCACGAGGTCGGCCTGGGCGCCTGGTTCGACGGCCTGCCGCAGGGCCTCGACACGCCCGTCCGCGCCGGCGGCGCCAGCCTCTCGGCGGGCGAGGCCCAGCTGCTCGCCCTCGCCCGCGTCTTCCTCGCCGACCCCGGCCTGGTGCTGCTCGACGAGCCGTCCAGCCGCCTCGACCCCGTCACCGAGCAGCGCCTCGAACGCGCGCTCGAGCGGCTGCTGCGCGGCCGCACCGCGGTGATCATCGCGCACCGCCTCGAGACCGTCGAGCGCGTCGACGCGGTCGCCATCATGAGCGACGCGCGCTTGATCGAGCACGGCCCGCGTGCCGTGCTCGCCGCCGACCCCCACTCCCGCTACGCCCGCCTGCGGCGCGTCGCCCTCGGGCTCGCCGACGGCGACGAAGAACTGCTCGAGGAGCTCGCATGACCACCACCGTTCCCCCGGATTCGATGGCGCGGCGCGCCCGCGCCGCGCCCCCCGGCACGCTGGCGCTGACCTGGCGCCTCGCGGTCGCTCGTCCGCGCCTCATGCTCGTCAACTTCGTCGTCTGGGCGTTCGTGCACGCCCTGCCGGTCTTCGCCGGCGTGCTCTTCAAGGGCATCTTCGACGCGCTCGCCGCCGGCGACGCCGCCGCCACCAGCCCCTGGACCTTCCTCGCGCTGGCCCTCTCGGTCGACGTGGCGCGCATCGGCATCCTCGGCGCCGGCGTGTGGCTGTGGGCCACGTACTGGGCCGAGCTCGTCCTGCGCATGCGCCGCAACCTGCTCGCCTTCCTGCTCACCGCCCCCGGCGTGCGACGCCTGCCCGACTCGCCCTCCGAGGCGATCAGCCGCTTCCGCGACGACGTCGACGACATCGCCCAGTACGTCGAGACGTGGGTCGACTTCTGGGGCCTGGCGATCTTCGGCGTCGTGGCGCTGGCCATCATGTTCCGCATCGACCCGACGATGACGGGCCTGATCCTCCTCCCCCTGCTGTTGACGCTGGTGCTCACCAACGTCCTGCGGCCGACCATCCGCCGGGTGCGGCGCGCGCTGCGCGAGGCGACCGGCCGCGTGACGGACTTCGTGGGCGAGACCTTCCAGGCCGTGCAGTCGGTGCAGGGCGCGGGCCGCGAGGCGAGCATGGTGCACGCCTTCGCGCGCCTGGGCGACGTGCGTCGCAAGGCGGCCGTGCGCGACGCGCTGCTGGCCGAGGTCTTCAAGAACGTCAACGACAACATGGTGCATCTGGCGACCGGCGTCATCCTGCTCGTGGGGGCCGGCGCGATGCAGCGCGGCACCTTCACGGTGGGCGACTTCGCCCTCTTCGTCACCTTCCTGCCGCGCCTGACCGGGACCGTCTCGTTCCTCGGCGCGATGATGGTGCAGCACAAGCGCACGGGCGTCGCCTTCGAGCGGCTCGACGGGCTGCTGGCCGGCGCCGGTCCCGAGGTCGTCGTCGCGGACGCCGACCTGCACCTGCAGGGCGAGGTGCCCCCGTTCACCGATCCGCGTCCGCCACGCACGCCGCTCGCGGAGCTGCGGGTCGAGCACCTGTCCGTGCGCCACGCGGACGGCGTCACGGCGGTGCACGACGCGTCGTTCACGCTGCGCCGGGGCGGCTTCACCGTCGTCACGGGCGCGGTCGGCTCCGGCAAGTCGACCCTGGTCAAGGCCGTCATCGGCCTGCTGCCGATCGAGTCCGGCACCGTTCACTGGAACGGCGAGGTCGTCGCCGACCCGGCGAGCTGGTTCGTCCCGCCGCGCTCCGCCTACACCGGGCAGGTGCCCCGGCTCTTCTCCGACACGCTGCGCGAGAACGTCGTCCAGGGGCGCCGCGACGGCGAGCAGGTGCTGCCGGCGGCCGTGCGGCTCGCGGTGCTCGAGCACGACCTGGCCCACCTCGATCGCGGCCTCGACACCGAGGTCGGGACGCGCGGCGTCAAGCTCTCGGGCGGCCAGGTGCAGCGCTCGGCGGCGGCCCGCATGTTCCTGCGCGACGCCGACCTGCTGGTGTTCGACGACCTCTCCAGCGCGCTCGACGTCGAGACCGAGCGCGAGCTGTGGCGGCGCCTGTTCGAGGAGCGCGCCGACGCCACCTGCCTGGTGGTGTCGCACCGTCGGGCGGCGCTCGAGCGCGCGGACCAGGTGCTGCTCATGGACGGCGGCCGCATCGTCGCCCGCGGCACGCTCGACGAGGTGCTGCTGCGCTCGCCGCAGATGGCGGCGTTGTGGGGCGACGACCACGGCCGCCACGAGGTGGCCGCCGGGCGGGTCGTCGCCACGGACGGCACGGCGGTCGCTCAGGGCGCGCCGGCCGCCGGCGCGGTCCTGAACTGAGCGCAGCCGGGGTCCGGGTGGGCGCGTGCTACCATCGCGCCCGCCCGTGACCCCCGATCCCCTCGACCGCCTCCACCAGCAGATCCGCCGCGTCATCCTCGCCCGCCAGCATCCGGTGACCGGCCTGCTGCCGGCCAGCACCGCGGTCAACGCCCACGGCGACTACACCGACGCCTGGGTGCGCGACGTCGTCTACGGACTGCTGGCGCCCTGGGGGCTGGCGCTGGCGTACCGCCGCGTCGACGCCCACGCCGACCGCCGCTACGAGCTCGAGCACGCGGTGGTGCGCGGCTTCCGCGGCCTGCTCGGCGCGATGATGCGGCAGGCCGACAAGGTCGAGGCCTTCAAGGCCAACCAGGATCCGCGGAACGCGCTGCACGCGAAGTACGCGACCTCGACCGGCATGCCGGTGGTGGGCGACGCCGCGTGGGGCCATCTGCAGGTCGACGCCACCGCGCTCTTCCTGCTGCAGCTCGCGCAGGTGACGGCCTCGGGCCTGCCGATCGTGCACAGCGAGGTCGAGGTGCGCTTCGTCCAGAACCTCGTCCACTACGTCGGGAACGCCTACCGCAGCCCGGACTTCGGCATCTGGGAGCGCGGCGACAAGGCCAACCAGGGCCGCGTGGAGCTCAACGCGAGCTCGGTGGCGCTCGCCAAGGCCGCGCTGGAGGCGCTCGACGGCTTCGACCTCTACGGCGCCGCCGGCGGCCAGCGCTCGGTGGTGCACGTGGCGCCCGACGACGTGGCGCGGGCCCGGCTGGTCCTCGAGGCGATGCTGCCGCGAGAGTCGGCCTCCAAGGAGGTCGACGCCGCGCTGCTGGCAGCCGTCGGCTACCCGGCCTTCGCCGTCGACGAGCCGGCGCTCGCCGAGCGGACCCGGCGCGAGGTGGTCGACCGCCTGCGCGGCCGCCACGGCCTCAAGCGCTTCCTGCGCGACGGTCACCAGACCCCGCTCGAGGACCCCACGCGGCTGCACTACGAGGCCGAGGAACTCGCGCGTTTCGAGGGCATCGAGGCCGAGTGGCCGCTGTTCGAGGCCTACCTGGCGCTCGACGCCGCGTTCCGCGGTGACGCGGCCGCCCTGGCCGGGCACCGTGCCCGCCTGGCCGAGCTCGCGGTCGAGCGCGACGGCCTGCGGCTGTTGCCCGAGCTCTACACGCTCCCCGCCGACGAGATCGAGGCGGAGCGGGCCGCGCCCGGTTCGCGTCCGCGGCGCCCGAACGACAACGTGCCGCTGCTGTGGGCCCAGAGCCTCGCGTGGCTGGCGGAGATGCTCGACGCGGGCCTGATCGACCCGTCGGACCTCGATCCGATCGGCCGCCACCTCGGCGTGCAGCGGCCGCGCGGTCCGGTCGTGCAGGTCGCGCTGCTCGCCACCGACGACGACGTCCGTGGCGCGTTCGCCGACCTCGGGGTGCCCAGCCAGACGCTGGCGCAGGTCGCGCCGGTGCGGGTGCGGCGCGCCGACGGCCTGATGGCCGCCTGGTCGCGCGTCGGCGCCTGCCCCACGCTGGGCCTGTCGGGGCGCCCCGGGCGCCGGCCGGGGGCGCTGGGCACCGCCCGGGTGTACCGGCTGCGCGGCGACCCCTACCTGTTCCTGCCCGTGTCCACCGACCCCCGCTCGTCGCTGGGCGCGCACGATCCCGCGTGGCTGGCCCAGCGGATCCGGGCGGAGATCGCCTACCTGCACCGCCACGCCCGCGGGACCGGGCGGCCGACGTTGGCCATCCTGCTGCGGCCGGAGCATCTGGGCCCCGGGCACGAGGCCCTCGTGGCCCTGGCGGCCGACCTCCGTAGCCGCCGCCTGGACGGCGTCCCCGTTCGCCTCGATCGGCTCGCGACCCTGCTGCCGACCGCGGCCAACGAGCGCATCGACGACGTCGGCGACTGGGTCGACGACGCCGCCGTGACGCTGGCGCCGGCGCCGGGCGAGTCGTACCTGAAGCGGGGCGGCGACGCGACGCCGCTCGCGCCCGAGGCCGCGTTGGCGATCGAGCGCGAGGGCCGCCCAGAGCTGGTCGCGCGGGTGGTGGGGGGCGACGGTCTCGAACAACAGGCCGCGGCGCTCGCCGAGCTCGCCCGCCGCGACGGCATCGACGCGCTCGTGCCGCTGGCCGGGGGCCGATCGGCGCGCGTCGGCGAGCTGCTCGACGAGGTCGACGCGGCGGCGGCCGAGCGCGGCGCCTGGGGCGTCATGCGCACGGTGGCCGGCGTGCGCGACCGTCTCGATCCCGCCTTCGTCGATGCCCTCGACGAGTTGTTGGTGGCGCAGCGGCGGGTCGTCCTGGCCAAGGGGTACAGCGAGGGATCCGTGCTGACGCGGCCGGTGCCGGTGGCCGAACTGCGCGAGCGCCTGCGCACGTTCGGCAGCGGCGACCTCCGGGACCGCTCGCTGACGCAGGAGATCGTCGTGGCGCTGGCGGACCTCGCGCGCGCCGCGCCCGAGCGCTTCCGCGGGGTGCTGACGCTGCGGGTGGGGGCGCTGGTGGCGCTGTTGGCGGCGCAGCTGGCGGCCGAGTCGGACCTGACACCGGACGAGGGGCACGAGCGGCTCGTCAACCTGTCGCCCGCGGAGGTCGCGGCCCGGCTCGACGCCGTGCTCGCGCGTGGCGACGACCTCACCTCGCGCCTGCGGGCCCGCGAGCGCCTCACGCTCTCCGGTGGCGCCATCCGCTGGCAGCCGCCCGCGGCGGCGGGAGAGGCCGACGCGCCGCCGCCGGGCGGCTGGTGGCGCTGGCGGCAGCGCGAGGGCGCGCTGAACCGCGTGCCGACGGGCTTCTACGCGCGGGTGTGGAGGCTTTTGGGCCACGCACGGGGCCTGGTGATCGGTGACAAGCTCGACCGCCGACACCGGATCGACGCCGCCACCGCGCGGGCGGCCACCACGGCCGGCGAGAAGAACTTCGCGCTGCGCGTCGAGCACCTGCTGCACCGCATCCCGGCGCCCGAGTACCGCCACCTCAGCGTCGAGGCGCTGGCGACCATGGCCGACGTGGTCGCCCACGACCCGGGCGTGCGACTCGAGGGTGACCTGGTGGTCGACGTCCTGGTGGGCCACGCGGTGCGCCGCGCCTGGCTGGCGACGGTGGGGGAGGCCGGTCGCGAGCGCTACGACGCCGAAACCGCGGCTGCCTGGGCGGCGTTCTACGACCGCTCGCCGGCCGACGTGGCGGGGTGGCTCGTCGAGGCCCTGCGCTCGCTGGTGCGGCCGGCGGACGCCAAAGGCGTCGGGTAGCCCGAGCGACGGGTCCGGCCGCCGCCGATCAGCGGGTCCGCAGCGTCACCTCCGTCCAGCGCGCGATCCAGCCGTCGACCGTCGCGCCGTCGAGCCGCTCCGGCAGGGGCATGAGTTCCGCGGGTGCGGGCACGCGGGCGTAGAGTTCGAAGGGCTCGGGCAGCGGGACCCCGCTGCGGACGGGGTAGACGAACATCGTGCCGGGCACGTCGGCCTGGAAGGTCTCGGACAGCAGGAAGTCGATGAGCCGCTCGGCCTCCGCGCGGCGCGGGGTGCCGGCGAGGATGCCGGCGGTCTCCACCTGCCGGACGCTGCAGCCGTCGCACACGAGGTTGACGGTCGGTGGGTCGTCCGGATCCACGGGGGATTCGGCGAACATGACCTCGGCCGCCGGGCTGGAGGCGTAGGAGAGGACGATCGGGCGGTCGCCGCCGTAGCGGGTGAAGTCGCCGTAGTACGCGTCGCTCCAGCCGGAGCGGACGGCGACGCCGCCGGCGCGCAGCGCGCCCCACCAGGCGAAGGCGTCCTCCTCGCCCCAGGCGCCGATCGTGCCGAGCAGCAGCGTGAGGCCCGGGCTGGAGGTGGCGGGATCGGTCACCACCGTCAGGCGCGCGTACGCGGGGTCGGCGAGGTCGGCGAGGGAGGTCGGCCGCGGCGTGCCGGTCGCGTCGAACCAGGCGGGGTCGAGGTTGAAGCCGACGAAGCCGACGTCGATCGGCGTGACGAGGTGGTCGTCGGCGAGGCGGTAGACGGGGTCGACGGCGGCGAGCGCCGGCGAGCGGTAGGGCTCGAACACCTCGGCGGCGCGGGCGCGCGCCAGCAGGCCCTCGTCGACGCCGAACAGCACGTCGGCCAGGGGCCGCGCCCGCGTCAGGGCGGCGCGGTTGAGGGCGGCGCCGGCGTCGCCGGCGGCGAGCAGCTCCACCTCGATGCCGGTCTCGGCGGTGAAGGCGTCGAGGACCTCGCGGGAGACCGCGAAGCTGTCGTGGGTCATGAGCACGACGCGCTGGGCGAGGCCGACGGGGGCCGCGACCAGGGCGACGAGGGCGAGGGCGATCGGAGCGATGCGTGGGCGCATGGTGGCCGTCCTTCCGTCCGCGTCGGCGGGGAGGGACGGAGGCGGCCTCCGCGTCACGCTCCCTCCGCCCGCACGACCGGGTTCAGGTTCCGAGGGTGTGTCTCAGCCCCACGCCGGGGGCACCCCTGGTGACGTCCGCAGGTTACCGCGCGGCCGCGGCGTCCGCGGTCGGCGGCGGCACGGTCGGGTCCTGCGGAACCTGCGGGTCCCGAGGCACCCGCGGGTCCCGAGGCACCCGCGGGATGCGCCAGGCGGCGACGACGGCCGTCACCGCGAACAGCACGGCGGCGACGGTGAACACGACGGCGTAGTCCAGGCCCACGGGCTCGCGGCCGATCACCATGAGCCCGACGACGGAGGCGCCGATCACGGGCGACACGCCGCGGGCGGCGGCGACGATGGCGTTGTCGATGCCGTAGGCGCTGCCGGCCTCGCCGCGGTCGGTGAGCTGTGCGAGGAGCGCCGAGATCGACGGCAGCACCCCGCCGATCGTGGCGCCCGTGAGGCCGTACAGCACCACGAGCTGCCAGGCCTCGGTGACGAACGCGATGGGCGCGTACGCCGCGGCCGTCGCGAGGGCGCCGACGACGAGCACCTGACGGTGCCCGACGCGGTCGCCGAGGCGGCCGAGCAAGATCGAGGTGGTGGTCCCCGCGGCCGACGCGACGCCGATGGCCAGCCCGGTGACGATCCCGGCGGTGGCGGCGCCGGCCATGAGGCCCGCCACGAACAGCGGCAGGAACGGCACGATCATCGTGCGGCCGAGCCAGGCGGTGAAGCGCACGACCATCACGGTGGCGACGCCCGGGGCACGCAGCACGGCGCCGAACGACGACGCCATGCCACCGACACCGCCCCGCTGGCCCTCCGGCCGCACGAAGCGCTCGCGCACCAGCGTGCTGACCAGGACGCCGCCGACGAACAGCAGCACGGCGGTGAGCAGGAAGGCGATGCGGTAACCGAAGAGGTACTCGAGGAAGCCGCCGAGCACGGGCCCGACGGACACGCCGGCCCACAGGCCGGTCTGCATGACGCCCATCGCGTAGCCGAGCCGCTCGCGCGGCGCGACCGAGGCGACCAGGGTGGTGCCGGCCGACACCACGCCGGTGACCATGCCCTGCAGGATCCGCAGCACGACGAGTTCCTCGGCGGAGCGCGCGAAGCCCATCAGCAGGATGAGGACGGCGCCGCCGTAGAGCGCCCGCTCGACCATCGGCTTGCGCCCCCAGCGGTCGGAGAGCGCGCCCCACACCGGCGAGGCGATGGCCATGGCGACCGCCTGCCCCGAGAAGACCAGGGTGACCATCAGCAGCAGCGGCGCGCCGCGGGCACTGCCGAGGTGCTCGACGTAGTTGGGCAGGAACGGGAAGATCGTGGAGAAGCCCACGGCGGAGAGCAGCTGGGCCGAGAACATCACCCACAGCACCCGCTGCCAGCCGCTGGCGGGGCGGGGGGTGGAACGGGTTCGGCGCACGTCGGCATGGTAACGCCGGCGCGTGGCCGCCTCCGAGGGCGCCGCGGGGGCCGCGCGACAACGCCCCCGCGGGGGCCCCCGGTGATGGGCCGGTCAGCTCGCCGCCTGCACCACCTTGGTGCCCGCCAGGGCGTCGCCCCAGCGCCGGCCTTCCGGATCCGTCACGACCTTGTAGACCTCGAAGAGGGCGAGCAGGGCCCCGGCGATGACCGCGATCGGCAGCAGGATCCAGCCGATCACCGGGAGGAGCAGCAGGCCCTGGGCGAGCGAGCCGACCGCGAGCGGCCAGTTCCGCCGCGCCGAGGTCGCCATGTCCATCGCCGAGCCGTCGTGGCGCAGCACCTTCAGCTTCATGAGCTTCTTGCCGATCGAGCGGCCGTCCATGAACTCGTAGTGGAGGCCGTCGCGCAGCAGGGCGTAGGCGATGGCGGCCAGCGTGCCGAGGACGGGCACCAGGCCGACGACCGACACGATCACGGCGTCGATGAAGAAGGCCAGGAAGCGCGTCACCAGGTCCGGCTTGCCTGCCGTGGGCGGCACGGTGGGGGGCGGAACGGTGTTGGGTGGGGGGACGTCGCTCATGGCGGGCTCCTCTCGCAAGGCGGGTTTGTCGTCATCCTACGCGACCCGGGACATCGACCCCGGGGCACCCGCCGTAGCATGGAGCGCGAAACCCGTCAGACGCGTCCTGCCCATGGTTCGGGTGATGGCGCGACAGCCCACGCAGCCTGAAGGAGGCCCGTACAGCATGTCGGATTCCAAGACGTACCCGCCCGATCCGTCGTTCGCCGAGAAGGCCCACGTCAAGTCCTTCGAGCAGTACGAGGCGATGTACGACGAGTCGATCCAGGATCCGGAGGCCTTCTGGGGCCGGATCGCCGACGAGTTCGTCTGGCAGGAGAAGTGGACCGAGGTCGTCGACTACTCGTTCACCTCGCCCGTGCGCATCGAGTGGTTCAAGGGCGGGAAGACGAACGTCTCGGTCAACTGCCTCGACCGCCACCTCGACGAGCGTGGCGACCAGACGGCGATCATCTGGGAGGGCAACGAGCCGGGCGAAGACGCCAAGCTCACCTACCGCGAGCTGCATGCCGAGGTCAGCCGCTTCGCCAACGCGCTGAAGGACCTGGGCGTCAAGAAGGGCGACCGGGTCGCCATCTACCTGCAGATGATCCCGCAGGCCGCCGTCGCGGCCCTGGCGTGCGCCCGCATCGGCGCGGTCCACTCGGTCGTCTTCGGCGC
>JAABRV010000223.1 GCA_011390735.1 Trueperaceae bacterium
GATCGGCGCCAACGACGGCTACCTCGTCGCGGTCCGCCACGACGCCACCACGACGACCGTGTACACCAACCTGCGGCCGCCCGTCGTCGTCACCGGCGACGCGGTCGACGCGGGCACCGTGCTCGGCTACCTGGGGGGCGGCACCCTCATCCCGCCCGACGTGCTGCGCTTCTACGTGCGCCGCACCGACGCCGCGGGCAACGCCGTCTTCGTCGACCCGGGACCCGTGCTGGGGCTCTGACCGCCGGGGCGCCGACGACCGGCGCGCGCACCGTTGTGACGAGCGTCACACGGAGGTCAGGAAGTCGTGACATTCGTCCCTTATGCTCGGGGCATGCAGTGTTCGGCTTGCGGGACGGCCAACCCGATCGGCATGCGCTTCTGCGGCATGTGCGGCGCGTCCCTGTCGGGCCCCGTCGAGCGCGAGCGGCGACGCGTCAGCGTCGTGTTCGTCGACCTCATGGGCTTCAGCACGCTGACCCACGACCTCGACCCCGAGGACCTGCGCGACCTCGCGGACCAGGTGCTCACCAGCGTGGCGGCCGTCGTGGAGGACTACGACGGCTACGTGGACGCCTTCCGCGGCGACGGCCTCATCGCCGTCTTCGGGGCCCCCCACTCGCACCCGGACGACCCCTACCGGGCGGTGGTCGCCGCCGAGGCGGGCCTGCAGGCGATCGAGCGCGTCGGCCGCGACCGCGGCGTCGACCTGCGCGGCCGCGCCGGCGTGACGACCGGCGTGGTCATCGCGGGCGCCGTGGGCTCGGGGCGCATCCGCGAGTACACCGTGATGGGCAGCGTGGTCAACCTCGCCAGCCGGCTCGAGAACGCCGCCGGCCCGGGCGAGGTGTGGACGAGCGACGAGACCTACCGCGCCACCCGGCACCGGCTCACCTACGAACCGGTCGTCGGCATCGCGCTCCCCGGCTTCCCCAACGTCACCACGGTGTACCGGCTCACGGCGCACCAGGCGCGGGGCCGCGACCCGTACGCCCACCTGCCGTTCGTCGGCCGCCGCGCCGAGCTGGCGCAGCTCGCGGCTCGGCTGGCGGCGGTCGCGCACGAGCAGCACCCCAGGATCGTGTGGCTCTTGGGCGAGGCCGGCAGCGGCAAGTCGCGCCTGCTGCGCGAGTTCGCCGCGCGCCGCCCCGCGGCGGCCGCCGGTGGCGAAGCGTCGCCGCCGCCGCGCGTCGTGTGGCTGCGCACCGCCGCCCAAGCGGGCCTCGCGTGGGGGGCGGTGGCGAGCCAGTTGTTCGGCATCGATGGCACCGAGGACGAGCGCGGCCGGGTCGAGCGGGTCCGCCGTGAGCTGCAGCGGCTGATCCCCGGCGAGCCGCGCTGGCACCGGCTCGTGCTGGCGAGCCTGGGCCTGGTGCCCGATCCCGCGTGGCGCCGCCTGGAACGGCGTTCGATCGACCGCAAGCTGCAGGCGTGGCGCGACGTCCTCGCCGCGGTGGCGCGCGACGATCCCGAGCGCCCGCTGCTCGTGCTCGCCGAGAGCGACCGCTTCGACACGGAACTCGACGCGTTCGTCGAGCTGCTGCTGCGGGCCGACGCCCCGCTGCTCGTGGTCCGCGCGGCCCGCCACCGCGAGCTCGGCGCGACGACCGACGTCCTCGGCCTCGGGCCGCTGTCGCCCGAGGAGAGCATGACGCTCTTCCTGCACTTCGCCGATCCGACGTTCGAGCGCGCCGGCCGCGCGCTCATCGGCCAGGTGGGCGGCATCCCGACGTCCGTGTTCGAGCTCGGTCTGGCGCTGACGATCACGCAGGAGACCCACTTCCGCGGCTCGTTGACCTCGCTGCTGCAGACCCGGCTCGACCTGCTCGAGCCGCGCGCGCGGCGGCTGCTCGCGCTCGCCGCCACCTGCGGCGAACGCACCTGGGACGGCCTGCTCCGCGCGGTCCACGGGGACGTGAGCGCCGAGCTGCAGGCTTTGTGCCGCGACGACGTCCTCGTGCGCCAGCCCGCCTCCTGCGTCCCCGGCGACGTCGAGTACCGCTTCCGCTCCGAGCTGCTGCGACACGCGGTGCTGGAGATGATCCCCTACGCCGACCGGCCCGACCTGCACCTGCGCGCCGCCAGCTGGCTCGAGCAGGAGGCCCCGCTGGCGTTCTCGGAGGCGATCGGCGAGCACTTCGAGCGCGGCGGCGTCGCCGACGCCGCCTACGCCCACTACCTGGCGGCCGCGGCCGAGGCGGAGGCCGCCGACGACCGGGCCAAGGCGGACCGGCTCTTCATGCACATCGCGGAGCTCGACGTCGCCCTCGAGCTGCGCGCCCAGGGCACCCTCACGTACGCCCAGACGGCGCTCGCCCGCGGCGACGCGGCGCTCGCCGCGCGCCAACTCGACCTCGCCGCGGGGCACCTCGAGCGCTGCGACGTCGAGGCCTGCGCCCGCCTGCGCGTGACCGAAGAGCGGCTGCGCGGCGACCTGGCCGCGCTGCGGCGGGATCGGGCCGCCGCGTCGGCGGGCGGCGGGCGGGCGTCCGGCGAGGGCTCGCCCGGCGGCGACGAGGCCGCCGCTCGGACGCCGGCGATCGCTCGCTAAGGGCGCCGCGCGGGACGGCCGGCGGGCGGCGCCCGACGGCTCACCCGGCCCCGCCGAAGGTCCTGAACCAGTCGCGGAAGCTCGGCTCCACCGCGATCAGCGCCCGCGCGACCTCGCCGCGGGCGTCGCGGCCGCGACCGACGTCGATCTCCTGCAACGCCACCCCCAGCCGCTCGAGGAAGCCCCAACCGCCCGCGGCCACGAGCTCCTCCGCCCGACGCGCGAAGACGCCCTGGAACCACACCATCTCGGGCAGCCGCAGTCGCCCGCCCGGCGCGTCGAAGGCGCCGAGGTCGCGTCGCGGGGCCTCCGGCCGCGGGTCCCCGTCGGCAGCCGGGGGCCGGCGACCGTGCCGCGGCCGCGTGGCCTCCGCGGCCGCCGCCCCGCCGGCCACCTGCACCTCGGCCCAGGCGAGGAAGCGCCGGCGCGTCTCCGACGCGCCGAGCTCCTCGAGGGCCGCCAGGAAGGCCGTCGTGGCGACGAGCTCGTCGAGCCACTTCACCCGCGTGCGCAGGCCGGCGGCGATCGCCAGCGCGTGCCCCCACTCGTGGCCGACGACCAGGTCGAACAGCTCGCGGGCGTCGGCGCGGGCGAGCGGGGCCTCCTCGAGGATCGCGGCGCCGGGCGTCCCCGCGGCGGCGCCCGGCGCCGCGGCGCCCGCATGCGATCCGGGCACCGCCACCCCCGCGCGCGCCGCGGCCAGCAGCACGGGCTCGAAGCGCTGGAGCAGGCGGCCGGGCACCTCGGCGGCCACCACGATCG
>JAABRV010000224.1 GCA_011390735.1 Trueperaceae bacterium
CGCAGGTGGTCCTCCCAGGTGCGGGTGATCTCGGCGACGTCGCGCTCGAGTCCCTTGACGTCCACGTCGCCGAAGCGCCGCTCGGTGGTGAGGAAGAAGTGCAGGCGCGCCTGCGCCTCGTCCTCGCCGAGCGACAGCTGGTAGTCGACGTGGCGCGCGTCGAGCACCCGCGTGAGGTGCTGCTGGACGCGCTGCCGCACCTCGGCGTTGAAGTGGTCGCGCGGCAGCCGGACGGTGACGGAGAGGCCGCGCCCCAGGGGATCGGGTCGCACCAGGAGGCGCACGCCGCGCTCCTGCTCGAGGCTCATGATCGCCCGCACCTCGCGGTGCACGGCGGCGGCATCGGCCCAGAAGAGGTCGACGCGCGGCAGCGAGTTGAAGACGACGGTGATCTGCTTGTAGTCGTGCGAACCGGGCAGCGAGCCGTCGATCTCGAGCACCTGCCGCAGCTTCATGCGCAGGATCGGCACCTGCTCGGCGGGCTCGGTGTACGCCTTGGTGTTCAGCAGGCCGAGGAAGCGATGCTCGCCCAGCACCTGCCACGTGTCGCTCAGCTTCTTCACGCCGATGTAGTCCATGCGCGCCGCGCGGCGCACGGTGGACTCGGCGTTGGTCTTCGTCACGATGAGCGTGCGGCCGTCGACCACCCGGTCGCGCAGTTCGTCGGACATCTTCGACAGCGGGACGGGCTCCCGATAGTTGCTGCGCTCGACCTTGCGCAAGAGCCCGAGCGCGGAGTCCGGTTCGATGACGAGCGCCCGCTCGCCCTCCTGGTCGACCAGGTCGTAGCTGCGGTAGCCGAGGAAGATGAAGTGGCCGTCCTCGAGCCACTCGAGGAAGGCCGCGAACTCCTCGAGCTCCTCGGCGCGGTCGCGGAAGCGGCCTTTGGCGGTGCGCTCGCGCAGTTCGCGCAGGCCGGTCGCCACCTCGCGGGTCTTCTCGATCATCGCCCCGAAGTCGTCGGTGGCGAGGATGACGTCGCCGAGCACGCGCTCGACCGCCCCCCGCAGGCGCTCGCGGCGCTCCGCGTCGTCCTCGCGGTCGACGAACCACAGCTCGAAGGCCTCGCTCCGGGCGTCCTCGGGCGCCGGGCCCCGCCTGGGCGAGATCCCGACGATCGCGCCCTCGGGCCCGCGCAGCACCATGAACGTCGGGTGGAGCACGTGGTAGACGGTGAAGCCCTGGCGCCGCAGCTCGGCCCGCAACGAGTCGACGATGAAGGGCCGGTCGCCGAGCGCCAGGCGCAGCACCGTGTACGGGGACTCCCACCCCTCGGCGGCGTAGCTGGGGTTGAAGACCTCGACGCTCTGTGGGGCGCCTTCCCTGCCTGCCCGGTCGAAGAAGGCGAGGCTGTCCTTGGCCAACGCGAACAGCGTGTCGGCGTCGAAGGCCTCGAGGAAGCTCTCGTCGGCCTTGCGGAACAGCTGCTCGGCGAAGGGCACGAGGCGCGCGGCCTCGTGCCCTTCGCGACGACGGATGCGGGCTTCGACCTGGGGGAGCGTAGCGGCCATGGACATCCCTTCGTACGCCTGGTTCGAACCCTTCCGTGGGGTGGCGGCCGCGCTCTCGCTCTACGAGCGCGCGCGCTCCCCCACGGCATGCGGGGCTTTCACACGAGCATACCGCGGGTCTCCGGGGCCGCCGGTCCCTGCCGCACCCCGGGATAGACTCGCGGGCGATGTTCCTCCGCTGGGTCCCCTTCGCCCTCGCCGCGGCCGTGATCGCCCTCGATCAGCTCAGCAAGGCCTGGGTCGTCGCCGAGGTGCCGCTCGGCACCCGGGTGGGCTCGTGGGGCGGGATCCTGCACCTGACCCACACCCGCAACAGCGGCGCCGCCTTCGGCCTGCTGCGCGACTTCGGGCTCGACCTGGGCGTCGTCACGATCGACGGCGTGCAGCTGCTGGGCCTGGTCTCGCTGGTGGTGGCCGTCGGGCTCGCCGTGTGGTTGCTCCGCGCCCGATCGCTGGGCTGGGGCACGCGGCTGGCGCTCGGCGCGGTCATGGGCGGCGCCGTCGGCAACGGCATCGACCGCTGGCGGCTGCACTACGTGGTCGACTTCGTCCACGCGCAGGCCGGCTGGTTCGACTTCCCGGTGTTCAACGTCGCGGACATCGGCATCTCGGTCGGCGCCGCGGGGCTGCTGCTGGCGACGCTGGTGGGTTCCGGCGGGCAGCACGAGGCCAAGCCGACGGAGGCGATCGCGCCCGCGGCCGCCGCCCCGGACGCGGACGACGGCGACGCGGACGACGGCGACGCCGTGCCTGCGGAGGCCGTCAGCGCCGCGCCATCACGAACCGACGACGCCCGTTGAGGTCCGCCTCGACGCGCGCCTCGCGCCAGACCGCCGCGGCCGCGAGCTCGTCGGCGAACGCCTCGGCGTTGCGCGGGTCGAGCTCGAGCCACAGCATGCCACCGGGTCGCAGCAGCGGCGCCGCCTGGCGCGCCAACGCGCGGGCCACGGCCAGGCCGTCCGCGCCCGCGAAGAGCGCCTCGGGCGGGTCGAAGGCCACCTCGGGCGGCAGCCGTCCGCGATCCCCCTCGGGGAGGTAGGGCGGGTTCGCCACCACGACGTGCGCGGCCGCGACGGCGGCGGCGGCCTCGGGGGCCGCCAGCAGGTCGCTCGCCCACACCGTCACCGGGAGGCCCAGCGCCGCCGCGTTGGCGCGCGCCACCAGCACGGCGGTGGCGTCGACGTCGCTGGCGGTGACGATGGCGTCGGGCCGCGCCGCGGCGATCGCCAGGGCGATCGCCCCGCTGCCGGTGCCCACGTCGTGGACGCGCGGGGCCGCCACGAAGCGCAGCGAGGCCAGCACGCGCTCCACCAGCGATTCCGTCTCCGGTCGCGGCACCAGGACGCCGGGCCGCACCTGCAGTTCGAGTCCGTGAAACGGCGCCATCCCGAGCACCAACTGCAGCGGCTCGCGCGCCTCGCGGCGCCGCAGCCAGGCCTCCAGCCGGCCCACCTCGTCCTCGTCGAGCGGTCGATCCCGCTCCAGCACCTGCTCGGCTCGGGTGAGTCCGGTCGCGGCCTCCAGCAGCCAGGCGGCCTCGGCGGCCGCCGACTCGATGCCTGCGTTCGTCAACCGAACGCGCAGGCGGGTCGCGGCCGTCGCCACGTCGCTCGCCGTGATCGCCGACCCCTCGTCGGTCATGGCGGCTACGTCAGGCGCCGTCCCCGGCCGGGTAGACGACGACGCGCCGGTCACGGCCCTCGCCGGACGACTCGCTCTCGACGGCGGGATCGTCGGCCAACGCCATGTGCACGACGCGCCGCTCGGCGGCGCTCATCGGCTCCAGCTCGAC
>JAABRV010000225.1 GCA_011390735.1 Trueperaceae bacterium
GGAGGGCATCTTCGGCCTCCCGCTCGGCGTCGCGGCCACCGTCGTCTTCACCTTCGTGCTGTTCGGTGCGTTCCTCGAGATGACCGGCGCGGGCAAGTTCTTCATCGACCTGGCGTTCTCGCTCGCCGGGCGGCAGCGCGGCGGCCCCGCCAAGGCCGCCATCGTCGCGTCGGGCTTCCTCGGCTCCATCTCGGGCAGCGCCATCGCCAACGTGGTCACGACCGGCGCCTTCTCGATCCCGCTCATGAAGAAGCTCGGCTACAGCAAGGAAGAGGCCGGCGGCGTCGAGGCCGCGGCCTCGACGGGCGGTCAGGTGCTGCCGCCGATCATGGGGGCGGGCGCCTTCCTGATGGCCGAGTACACCGGCCTCCCCTACGCCGAGATCGTGCGCCTCTCGATCCTGCCGGCCTTCTTGTACTTCGCGACCGTGTACCTGTTCGTCGACATCATCGCCGCCAAGCGCGGCATGCGCGGCATGTCCGGCGCAGAACTGCCGCAGCTTCGCCAGGTGATGCGCGACGGCTGGTACTACCTGGTGCCGCTCGGCATCTTGGTGTGGTTCCTGCTGGCGAGCATCTCGCCCAACCGGGTCGGGTTCATCGCGATCGTGTCGATCCTGATCGTGTCCGTGCTGCGCTGGGGCATCCGGCGCTGGATCCTCAAGGTCGACGACGGCCCTCGGCGCAGCCCGGGCGGCATGATCGTCAACGTGGTCTACAAGCTGGTGGACGCGCTGGTGGTCGGCGCCCGCAACGCGGTCCCCGTAAGCGTCGCGTGCGCGGTCGCCGGGGTCGTCGTCGGCGTGATCACGCTCACCGGCCTGGGGCTCAAGTTCTCGGCGCTCATGCTCACGTTCTCGGGCGGCAACATGCTGATCGCGCTGCTGCTCCTGGCGCTCGCCAGCCTCGTGCTCGGCCTGGGCCTGCCGGTGACGGCGAGCTACATCGTGCTGGCCGTGCTCGCCGCGCCGCTGCTGGTCAGCGAGTTCGGCATCCCGATCCTGATCGCCCACCTGGTGATCTTCTGGTACTCGCAGGATTCGAACGTGACGCCACCGGTGGCGCTCGCCGCCTTCGCCGGGGCCGCCATCGCGAACGGCGACCCCATGCGCACCGGCGTGCAGGCCTGGAAGTTCGCCAAGGGGCTCTACCTCATCCCGCTCTTCATGGTCTACAACCCCGAGATCATCATCGGCGGCAACCCGATCTACGTCGGCTGGACGGTGCTCACCGCGATCACGGCGCTCTTCGCCTTCGCCGCCGCCCTCGAGGGGTGGATGTTCACGAAGATGTACTGGTTCTCGCGGATCCTCGCCACCGTCGGGCTGGTGCTGGTCTTCTACCCGTCGTTCGCGGTCGAGATCGCGGGCTTCGCCCTCATGATGCTGGTGCTCGCGATCAACTGGACCAAGCTGCGGCGCGAGCGGGCGGCGGCAGCGACCTAGACCCGATCGGTCGACGTTGCGACCAAGACCGACCGGGTCCCCGCACTCGACGTCGGGGAGCGGTAGTTCGCGGGCACTCCGCGAACCTTGCAAATCAAAAGTTCGACTTTGGATTTGCAAGTTTGCGCGAGCATCGCGGCGCCGTACACCGCCGCTTTCTCACGCGCGCGAGGTCCTCGGGTCAGCGCCCCAGCAGCGCCAACGCCAGGTCCGGCCGGTCGGTGATGAGCCCGCCCACGCCCAGGTCGAGCAGGCGCCGCATCTCGGCCTCGTCGTTGATGGTCCAGACGTCGAGGCGCACGTTGCGCTCGCGCAAGCCGCGCACCATCCGCGGCGCCACGATCTCGATCGAACCCTGCCGAACCGGCACCTGGAAGGCGTCGGCCGCGGGCGCCGTCCAGCGGCCCAGACCGAGCAGGTTGAAGACGTAGAAGCCGCGCACCTCGTCGGGTCCCGCGGACGTCGCCACGTCGGGGCAGAGCTCGCGGAAGCGCCGCAGGTTGGCGTCCAGGAACGAGGCCGCCATGACGCTCGCCTCGCGACCGGTGGCGCGGATCACCGCGCAGGTCGCCTCGGGCACGCGGGGGTCCGCCGACTTCATGTCCAGGTTGACCCCGACCGTCGGGAACGCCTCCAGGACCTCCTGGAGGGTGGGGATCGCCAGCCCCTGGCCGCGGAACGGGAACGCATCGGCTTCGCCGCCGGGCGGCCGCCAGTCGTAGGCGGCGTCGAGCTCCTGCAGCTCAGCGTAGGTGTAGTCGACGACGAGCCCGGTACCGTCCGTGGTGCGATCGACGGTGTCGTCGTGGATCACCACGACCACGCCGTCGGCGGTGATCTGGGTATCGAGTTCGAGCACGTCGACGCCCAGGGCCACGGCGTGGGCGAAGGCCCGCATGGTGTTGCCCGGGTTGAGGTGGTCGCCACCGGCGTGGGCGTGGACGTGCACCCGGTCCTCGAGGAAGGTGGCGTAGTACGCGCGTTCGGGCCGTGGCTGCCCGAGGATGGCGCCGACCGCGTAGGCGAGGGCGAGGACGGCGGCGAGGACGCCGAGGGCGCGGAGCGGGCGGAAGCGGCGGCGGGGCATGGCAGGCATGCTACGGCACGCGGGGCGGACGACCGTGGAGGCGGCGCGGCGCACGTGCTACCGTCCCAGACAGCTCGAGGAGGCACGCCACCATGCGCATCGGACCGTTCGGCATCTGGGAGATCGTCATCATCGTGGTGGTGGTCCTGCTGCTCTTCGGCGCGAACCGGCTCCCGGAGCTCGCGCGGAGCACTGCCCGCACCCTGCGCGACGTCCGCAAGGAGATCCGCGACCTCAAGTCGGACCTCGACGTCACCGATCCTGGGCCGGCGGCGCGCCCCAGGGCCGAAGCCGACCGCGACTGACGACCCCACCTCGAGATCGCGCCGCGGTCGCGAAGCAACGGGCCGCAGGCGTCGGGGGCTTCGCCCCCGCGCCGTCCGCGGCACGCTCAGTCCAGGAAGTCGCGCAGCTTGCGGGTCCGGCTCTCGTGGTACTTGAGCTTGCGCAGCGCCTTGTTCTCGATCTGGCGGATGCGCTCGCGGGTGACCCCGAAGTGGCTGCCGACCTCCTCGAGGGTGTGCTCGCGGCCGTCGACCAGGCCCTTGCGCAGCTTGAGCACCATCGCCTCGCGCTCGGAGAGCTTGTTGAGCGCCTCGTCGAGCTCCTCGGAGAGGATGACCTTGCTGGCCTGCTCCACCGGCGACTCGATGTTCTCGTCGGGGATGAAGTCGCCGTAGAAGCTGTCCTCTTCGTCGCCGATCGGGGTCTCGAGG
>JAABRV010000226.1 GCA_011390735.1 Trueperaceae bacterium
GAGGCGCAGGTGGCGCACCCACGGGTGGCGCCACACGCGGGCGATCACGCGAGCCCGCCCATCGTGAAGCGGGCGAGCGCCAGCGAGGACCACGGCCTCCGCAGGTAGCCGGCGAGCAGCGCGTCGCGCACGGCCGCGACCGCCGGCCCGACGGGCCGGCCGAGCGCCGTGTTGCCGGCCGCCCGGGCGATGGCGCGGCGGGCGGCGCGCCGGCGGTGACGGCCGACGGCGTCCAGCGCGGCGGCGATGCGCGGGCCCGTCGGCTCCGATTCGTCCCACAGCGATTCGACGGCCCTCGCCAGTGCCGCGGCGTCGAGCCAGCCGAGGTTCATCCCCTGCCCGCCGATGGGGCTCAGCACGTGGGCGGCGTCGCCGGCGAGCGCCACGCGGCCCACGGCGAAGCGATCGGCCAGCCAGCGCTCCACGCCGAAGGCCGAGGCGCCGCCCACCAGATCGGGCGCCGGCCGCAGCCCGGTGCGCCGCGCCACCCGCTCCGCCACCCAGGCCGCGAGCGCCGGGCCGCCCTCCGGCGGCGCAGCGTCGTCGCGCCCGACGCGCACGACCCAGCGCCGCACGCCGCCCGGCAGCGGGAAGCCCTCGACGACGCCCGCGCGGGCCAGGGCGATGAGCGCCTCGTCCTCGGCGAGCTCCGGGCCGTCCGGCAGGTCGGCCATCGCGAAGCGGTCGGGGTACGGCCCGCCGCGCCGGCCCACCCGCAGCGCCGCGCGCACGGCGCCGTCGCGGCCGTCGCAGCCCACCACCACGGCCGCCCGCCAGCGTCGCTCGCCGCCGTCGGCGCCGCGGCCGACGACCGTGACGCCGTCGGGGTCCTGCGCCAGGCCCGTGACCCGCGCGCCCAGCTCCAGCGCGTCAGGGGCGGTGCGCGCCAACGCCGTGCGCAACACGCCCTCGGTGACGGGCTGCGGGACGGTGAGCACGAAGCGGTAGGGCGGCGGCAGCGCGCCGAGGTCGAGGTCGCCCAGCGGGCCGGCGGCGCCCCAGGCGCGCCCGCGGCGCACCGGCCGGCCGGCGGCCAGCAGCTCGTCGGCCACGCCCAGGGCGGCGAGCACCGCCAGGCCGGCGGGGTGCACGCCGATCGCCCGGCTGCCGGGCGGGCGCGTGGCGCGGGCCTCGAGCAGACGCACGCGGCGGCCGCGGCGCGCGAGGTCCAGCGCCAGGGCCGTGCCGACGGGCCCGGCGCCGACGACCACGACGTCCGCGTCGCGGCCCACGGGCGTCAGAGGGCGCGCATCAGCGCCGAGTCCACGGTCAGTCCCGGACCGAAGGCGAGCGCCACCAGCGGCTCCCCCGCCTCGGGTCCCGGCAGCCCGCGGTCCATCAGCTCCTGCAGCACGAACAGCACCGTCGCGCTGCTCATGTTGCCCGCGCGTCGCAGCACCGACCGGGAGGCCGCGACCGCGGCCTCCGGCAGGTCCATCGCGGCCGCCACCTTGTCGACGATCGCCCGGCCGCCGGGGTGCACGGCCCACCAGCGCACGTCGCCCGCGGCGACCCCGGCGGACGCGAACAGCGGCGCCAGGGCGCCCGCCGACTCGGCCTCCAGCACGCGGGGCACGTAGGCGGTCAGCGTCATGTCGAAGCCGGTGTCGCCGATGGTCCAGGCCATGTCGTCGGCGCCGTCGCGGGTGACCGCGGTCGCGTGGCGCTCGAGCGCCAGCGGGCGCTGCGGGCCGCTCGGCGGCCGCGCGCTCACGATCGCGGCCGCCGCCCCGTCGGCGAAGACGGAGGCCGCCAGTACGCCGTCCACGTCGCCCCCCGGCTGCAGGTGGAGCGTGCACAACTCCACGGTGACGATCAGCACCACGGCCCGCGGATCGGCGGCGCAGAAGGCCTGCGCCATGCGCAGGGCCGGGAAGGCGGCGAAGCAGCCCATGAAGCCGAGGTGGTAGCGCTCGACGGCCGCGCCGAGCCCGAGGGCGCGCTGCAGGTGCAGGTCGACACCGGGGGTGTAGAAGCCGGTGCAGGAGACGGTGATCAGGTGGGTGACGTCGGCCGCGGCCAGTTCACCGGCGGCCGCCAACGCGTCGCGCGCCGCGGCCTCGGCGATCCCGGGGGCGTGCTCGGCGTAGAGCGCGTTGCGCTCGCCGGTGGACGGCGAGCGGAAGCCGCCATCGGCGCCCAGGAAGAGCGACGGCACACCCGGCGCGCGGTCGGGCAGGAAGTCGTCGAGGACGCTGTGGCGGGCGTCGATGGCGCTGGCCGCGTAGACGCGATCGAGCAGCTTGTCGGTGCGCCGCTCGCCCCCCACCCAACGCCCCATGACCTCCCGCACGTAGGGCTGGGGGTAGCGGTGCGGCGGCAGCGCGGTGCCGACGGCGTGAAGGGCGATGGGCATGTCGGAGCATACGCGCGCCCGGACCGCGATCAAGGCACGCGGGCACACGTTCGTGCCGGGTAGCATGCCGGCGATGTCACCGACCCCGCTCGACCGCGCCATCGCCGAGGGCTACCCGCTCGACCTCCGTGAGGTCCTGGCCGACGCCGCGCGCCACCTGAAGGGCAGCAAGCGGGTCATCGTCGGTGGCGGCCTAGCGTGGCTGGCGATCAGCCTGGTCGTCGGCTGGATCACGCTCGCCCTGGGCCTGGGCAACGCGCTGAGCGGCGCGCTGGGCGTCCTGGCGACCGCCCCGCTGACGGTGGGCCTGGTCATGGTCGGCGCCCGCCGCGCGGCGGGACTTCCCGTCACGCCGGCCGACCTGTGGGCCTACCGCGGGGTCACCGCGCACGCGGCGATCGTCATGCTGGCCAACCTGCTCGTGGTGGTCGGGAGCGAGGCCGCGTTCGGCCCGGTGGCTTCGCTGCCGGTGACGATCGCCTACGGGCTGTTCACCTCGCTGGCGCTGTACCTGGTCGCCGACCGTGGCCTCGCCGGCGGGCGGGCGATCGTCGTCTCCGCGCTGCTGGTGCGGCACCGCTGGGCGAGCCTGCTGCTGCTGCAGTTGTTGCTGGCCGCGCTGCTGGGGCTCTCGGCCCTCACCCTCGGCGTCGCCCTCATCTGGACGGGGCCCTTCGCCGTCATCGCCCAAGGCGCCGTGTACGTGCGCGCCGTCGGGCTGGCCTCGGCGCGGGCCTAGGCGGACGCCCCCGACGGCGGGGAACGAACGAGGCCCGAGCCGGTTCGCGGCTCGGGCCCAGGGAATCCTCTCGGCCGGCGGGGGTCGCTCAG
Organism: Trueperaceae bacterium; assembly: GCA_011390735.1. Taxonomy (GTDB): domain Bacteria; phylum Deinococcota; class Deinococci; order Deinococcales; family Trueperaceae; genus JAABTL01. The sequence continues at coordinate 3,188 of JAABRV010000226.1, forward strand.
GCCGGCACGCCGTTCTTCGCCACCTTCAGGACGGCGTCGACGAACACCCGGTCGGG
>JAABRV010000227.1 GCA_011390735.1 Trueperaceae bacterium
GAGGCCCACGGGGCGCGCCTGACGCCGGTCGATTCCGAGCACGCCGGGCTGTACCAGACCCTGCTCGGCGAGCCCCGAGAGGGCGTGGCGGCGCTCGTGCTGACCGCGTCCGGCGGCCCGTTCCGCGAGGGGCCCGCCGACCTCTCGGCCGTCACGCCCGAGCAGGCGCTCGCGCACCCGACGTGGCGCATGGGGCCCAAGGTGACGATCGACTCCGCGACGCTCTTCAACAAGGGGCTCGAGGTGCTCGAGGCGGCCTACCTGTTCCGCATGCCGCTGGAGCGCATCGAGGTGGTCGTGCACCCACAGTCGCTCGTCCACGCGCTCGTGCGCTTCCGCGACGGATCGATCAAGGCGCAGATCGGCGCCCACGACATGCGCCTCCCGATCCAGTACGCCCTCCACGCCCCCGACCGTCCGCCGGTGCCGTTGGCGCCGCTGCCGCTCGAAGGGACGTGGACCTTCCATCGCCCCGACCTGGTCCGCTTCCCGGCGCTGGCCGCCGCGTACGCGGCCGGCCATGCCGGCGGCGACGCCCCGGTGCGCCTCAACGCTGCGGACGAAGTCGCCGTCGCCGCGTTCCTGAGCGGCCAACTCCCCTTCACGGGCATCGCGCGCGTGCTCGACGACGCGCTCGACCACGCCGAAGGCGCCGCCCCCGGGTGGGACGACCTGGCGCCGATCGACGGCGACGCCCGGGCGCGGGCAGCCGAGGCGATCGCTCGAGCCGTCCGGACCGACCGCTGATGCTCGGCCGTGGCTGGCGCCTCCCCTTCCGGCCGTTCGGCGTGCCGATCGAGCTCGATCCCACCTTCGCCCTCGTGCTGCCGCTGTTCGCGTGGCTGATCGGCTCGCAGGTCGCGGCCTACGCCGAACTGCTCGGCGGCCTCGGGATCGTGCTGGACCCCGAACCGCTCACCCGCGGCGCCACGCCCTGGCTGCTCGGTGCGGCCGGAGCGCTCGGCCTGTTCGCGAGCGTGCTGATCCACGAGCTCGGGCACGCGCTGGCGGCGCGCGCGTACGGCGTGAAGACGCTGCGCATCACGCTCTGGTTCCTCGGCGGCGTGGCGCAGCTCGACGAGATGCCGCGCCGGCGCGGGGCCGAGGCGGTCGTGGCGATCGTCGGTCCGATCACCAGCGCGCTGCTCTCGCTGAGCCTGGCGGCGCTCCTGCGCGCCGATGCGGTCGCAGGCGGGGCGGCCTTCGTCGTCAGCTACCTGGCGATCACGAACGCGGGCTTGGCGCTCTTCAACCTGCTCCCGGCGCTGCCGCTCGACGGCGGGCGGGTGCTCCGGTCGCTGCTCGTCTTCCCCCTCGGAGAAGCGCGCGCCACGACCGCCGCCGCCGCCGTGAGCCGCGCGGTGGCGATCGCCCTCGGGGTCTACGGCTTCCTCACCTTCCAGGTCTTCCTCCTCGCGATCGCCTTCTTCATCGACGCCGCGGGCCGCGCGGAGGTCGGGGCCGCCCGCGCGCGTCGGGCCTTCGAGGGGCGCCGCGTGCGCGACGCCATGACCGCCGAGCCGATCACCGTCGACCTCGCCTGGACGGCCGGGCAGCTGCGCCGGCTGCGCGCCTTCCGCCCCCACACCGCGTACCCGGTGGTCACCGTGGACGGCGCGCCGCTGGGGATCGTGCGGGCCGACGACCTCGACGGGATCGAGGACGCCACCAGCGCCGCCGACCTGATGCGCCCGGTGGAGACCGTGCGCGCGGACGCCGACCTCGAGGGGACCGTCCGCCAGCTCGCGACCACGACCGCGGGCCGCTTCGCGGTCGTCGACGGCGACGGGCGGCTCATGGGGATGCTGACCAAAGCCGACGTCGTGCGCTGGCTCCAGAGCGCCGACGCGGGGCGCCCCGGCGATGGTGGCGGCGCGACCACGAAGCGCCCCGACCCCATGGCAGACTGAGCGCATGCTGCACCTGCCGAGATCCCGTCCGTGCTGACCGCCGTCGTCTTCGTGACCGTCCTGCTGACGGCGGTGCTGGTGCACGAGCTCGCCCACTACGCCAACGCCCGGAGCGTGGGCCTCCCCGTCCGCGCCTTCAGCATCGGGATGGGCCCCGTGATCGCCCGCTGGCGCTGGCAGGGGACCGAATGGCGGCTCTCGCTGCTGCCGCTCGGGGGCTACGTCGACCTTCCGGGCATGGCGGCGAAGGTGAACGAGGACGGCTCGCTCGCCCATCCCGACGAGGGCTTGGCGGTGCGCCCGCTCTACCAGAAGCTCTGGGTGCTGGTCGGCGGCGTGGTCGCGAACTACGCGCTCGGCATCGTGCTCCTCGCGGTGGCCGTCGTGCTGGCGCCCACGTACCGGGAGGTCGTGACCGGGGAGGCGCCGAACGTGCGGGGCACGGTCGTCGCGGGCGTCGCCGAAGGTTCGCTGGCCGAGTCGGTCGGCGTGCGCGCCGGCGAACGACTGGCAGCGATCGGCGGCACCGTCGACCCCACGCCCGATCAGGCCGTCGCGGCCATCCAGGGGGCCGACGAGCTGACCTTGGTGCTGGTCGACGAAGCCGGCACCGAGCGCACCCTCACGGTGCCCTGGCCCCCCACCGACCTCGCCGAAGGCGCCACCCCGGTGCTCGGGGTGCAGCTCACGCCCGCCGAGGTCGATGGCGTCGGCTTCGGCACGGCGCTCGCGGAGTCGGCGGCGTTCGGGGTCCGCGTCTTCCCCGAGATGGTGGTCGGGTTCGTCCGTGGGTTCGGCTCGGCGCTGAGCGGGCGTCCGAACGAGGACGTGGCCGGCCCGGTGGGCATGGTGACGATGGTCGGTCAGGCGGCGCAGGTCGGGCTCGCGCCGGTGCTGCTGCTGGCGGCGCTGATCAACTTCTCGCTCGCCGTGTTCAACCTCCTGCCCATCCCTGGCCTCGATGGCGGCCGGATGCTGCTCGCGACGATCGTCGCCATCCGCGGCCGCCCGTTCAAACCCGGCCAGGAAGAGGCCTTCCACTTCGTCGGGATCGCGGCGGTCCTCGCGCTCATCGTGCTGATCACGGTCCAGGAACTCGGCGGACTGCTCGGCGGATGAGCGCGCCCCTCGACTGCGTGGTCGTGATCCCGGCGTACGAGGAGCGGAACACGGTCGCGACCGTCGTGCGCGTGGCGGCCGAGGCCGCGATCGGCCCCGTCGTGGTGGTCGACGACGGGTCGCGCGACGGCACCGCGGACGCGGCGCGCGCGGCCGGCGCCGAGGTGCTGAGGCTCGAGGCGAACGTCGGCAAGGGGGGCGC
>JAABRV010000228.1 GCA_011390735.1 Trueperaceae bacterium
AGTTCATGGTCAGCAAGTTCTTCATCCCCGTCCGCACCGACGTCGAGCCACCGGTCGGGCTGCCGACGGCGGACCAGATCGTTTCGCTCGACGTCGACTACGACCGCCTGGCCGCCGAGGACGCCGAGTTGCGCGACCGCTTCTCGGAGCTCTACTGAGTCACGCCCCGCATGAGGCAACGGGGGGCCGGGACCGGCCCCCCGGTCCATGCCTCGCGGACGCCACGACACGGCACCGAGGAGCGAACTTGACCCCGAGAGCCACCCCGCGATGACCGCGCTGCGACGGCTCGACAGCCGCCTGGTGTTCTTCGTGCTCATCGCGCTCTTCGTCCTCGTCATCGTCGTCTACCCGCTGGTGCAGGTCCTCCTCCGCAGTCTGCTGGCAGAGGGCGATTGGTCCCTCCGCAACTACGAGGCCGTCTTCGGCCGCCCGCGCAACTACGTCGCGCTGTGGAACTCGGTGTGGGTGTCCCTTGCCGCCACCGCGCTCGCGACCGTCATCGGGACCTTGGCTGCCTTCGTGGTGCAGCGCACCGACGTGCCGTTCAAGACCGTCCTGCGCTTCGTCCTCATCCTGCCGTTCGCCATCCCACCGCTATTCGCGGCCATGGGCTGGGTCCAGCTCGCCGGCCCGGTCGGTCTGCTGACGCAGGCTTGGAAGTCGCTCACGGGTGCCGCCACGGCCCCGTGGACGATCTACGGCGCCGGCGGCATCATCTTCGTCCTGGGCATCACCAAGTACCCCTTCGTGTTCATCACCGTTGCGGGCGCCCTGCAGCGGATGGACGCCAGCCTCGAGGAGGCCGCTCGCACGGCCGGCGCGGGCACCGGCCGCATCATGCGCGACATCACGCTGCCGCTCGTGCGCCCGGCCATCCTCGGCGGCGCGCTGCTCGCCTTCGTCTCCTGCATCGACAACTTCGGTATCCCGGCCGTGCTCGGGCTGCGGGTACAGTTCCAGGTGCTGACCACCCGCATCTACGAGGCACTCACGATCCCGGACCTGCCGCTCGCCACCGCCATGTCGATGCTGCTGGTGGTGCTCGCAGGCGTCGCCGTCTGGCTCCTCGGCAAGTTCGAGGGCCGCAGCGGCGAACACGCGATCATCGGCGGCAAGTCGATCCGCCCGCACATCATCAAGCTACGAGCGGCCCGGCCTTGGGTGGCACTCGCGCTGTTCGCGCTCACGATCCTGATCGTGGTGCTGCCCGTGTTCGCGCTGCTGGTGACCGCGATCCAGCCCTACTACGGCGCGCCGCTCAACCTCGAGACGATCACTACCCGCAACTTCGAGGCGGTGCTGAACTCGAGTGCAGCCCAACGCGGCATCCGCAACAGCCTCACCCTCGCGCCGATCGCCGCCACGATCCTGGTGATCGTCACGGCGCTCCTCGCGTACCTCAACGTCAAGGCGAAGGTGCGGGGCGCCAAGTTGCTCGACGGCATCGGCATGATGCCGTTCGCCCTACCGGGATCGGTCATCGGCGTCGGCATGATCCTCGCGTGGAGCAACCCGCCGATCGGCCCGACGCTGTACGGGACACTATGGATCCTGCTCGTCGCATACCTCATGCGCTACATGGCCTACGGCCTGCGGAGTTGCCGCGCGAGCCTGATGCAGATCCACGACTCGCTCGAGGAGGCCGCGTCCACCTCCGGAGCCAGCCGCCTGCGCACCATGCGGGACATCACGCTGCCGCTGATGCGGCCCGGCATGATCGCCGCCTGGGTGTTGATCTTCATGTCCGCGTACCACGAGTTGACCGTGTCGGCCCTCATCTGGAGCGCGCGCAACGAGACGGTCGGCGTGTGGATCTTCGTCATGCAGGACTCGGGCTTCCCCGGGCGCGCCAGCGCGCTGGCGATCGCGATCCTGCCCATCATCCTGGTCATGTTCATGATCACCCAGTGGCTCAGCGCCGACCGGTCGGCGATCTAGGGAGGGAGGCTCGTGGGCGTCACCATCCAGGTGGAAGGGCTCACCAAACGCTTCGGCAGCATGACCGCCGTGGACGCGATCGATTTCGCCATGGAGGAGCACGAGTTCTTCTCCCTGGTGGGGCCGTCCGGCTGCGGGAAGACGACCACTCTGAGATGCGTGGCCGGCCTGGAGACCGCCGACGAGGGTCGGATCGGCATCAAGGGCACCACCGTGTACGCCTCGAACGAACGCGTCGACGTGCCCACGCACGAGCGGTCGATCGGCATGGTGTTCCAGAACTACGCGGTGTGGCCACACATGAGCGTCTACCACAACATCGCCTACCCGCTGCGACTCAAGAACGCCGGCAAGGCCGACCAGCAGCGACGGGTCGGCCACGTGCTCGAGATGCTGGGGATGGAGCAGCTGGGCGAACGGAAGCCCAGCCAGCTCTCCGGCGGCCAGCAGCAGCGCGTGGCGCTGGGACGAGCCCTCGTCGGCGAACCCGACGTCCTGCTGCTCGACGAGCCCCTCTCCAACCTCGACGCCAAGCTGCGGGAGCACATGCGGGTCGAGCTCAAACGCATCCAGCGCGACACGGGCATCCCCATCCTGTACGTGACCCACGACCAGCTCGAGGCGCTGGCGATGTCCGACCGGATCGCGGTGATGAACGAGGGCCGGATCCACCAGGTGGCCTCGCCGGTAGAGATCTACGAACGCCCCGCCACCAAGTTCGTCCTCGACTTCATCGGCTCGGTGAACTACCTGCCGGGCGAAGTCCTGTCGGCGACCGGCGAGACCGTCACGCTGCGCGTCGCCGGCGGCGCGACGCTGACGCTCCCGCGGCCGGGCTTCGTCCCCGACGCCCGCGAGGTGCTGCTCGCCGTCCGCCCCGAGGACATGGTGCTGGGCCAGAGCGTCACCGGATCGGACCTGCACGCCAAGGTCGAGCTGCGCAGTTTCCTCGGAAACCTCTGCGAATACCGTCTTCGCTACCAGGGACACGAGCTGCGGGTGCAGACCGAGAAGGACGAGCTCGTCCCCGAGGGCAGCGACGTCGTCATCGGCGTGCGCCGGGGCTACCTGCTCGAGTCGACGGCCATGCAGGATTCGCTCGCACGGGTGAGTTGACGACGGCTCAGGGCTCCGCGCGAGCCCACGGCACCCGGTCGTAGTTCGTCAGCTCGACGAAGCCGACGCCGCCGTGCGAGCCGCGCACGGCGACGGCGCCCTCCCAGTACACGATCCCGGTGGTCGCGCGGGTGTTCATCTCCTGATCGGCGACCATCGGCGTGAC
>JAABRV010000229.1 GCA_011390735.1 Trueperaceae bacterium
GGAACATGCGCGCCGCCGCCGAACGCTGCACCTGGCCGCCCGAGAGCTTGACGCCACGGGTGCCGACCTGGGTGTCGAGGCCGTGGTCGAGCCGCGCGACGTCGTGGTCCAGGACGGCCGTTCGGAGGGCCGCATCGAGACCGCGTTCCGCGTCCGGGCGACCGAGCACGACGTTCTCGCGCAGGGTGTCCGAGAAGAGCCGCGGGACTTGGCCGGTGTACGCCGAGCGCGGCGGCACGAAGAAGCTCGCGGGGTCCGCGACGCGTTCACCGTTCCACGTGATGCGCCCCGACTCGATCGGGCGCAGCCCGATCACCGCGCGCACCAGCATGGACTTGCCCGAGCCGACGCGGCCCGTCACGACCGTGAAGCTGCCGCGCGGCAGCACGAACGACGCGTCCTCGACGGCGACGGCACCGTCGCCATGGCGAACGGTCAAGCCCTCGACGCGCAGCTCCGAGAGCGGCTCCGCATCCGGGCGCGGGTCGAGGAAGCTGGGCATGGGGCCACGCAGATGCAGGTCGGCGTCGCCGACGACCACCTCGGGCCCCGCGCCGGCCAACAGCCCGTCGAGCCGCTCGAAGGCGACGGCGGTCCGCCGGTGCTGCACCATCATCGCGCCGAGGAACGACACGACGCCGGTGAGCCGCGGCAGGTAGCTGACGAACAGCGCGAAGTCGCCCACCGTGAAGGTGCCGCGCTGCATCGCGCCGGCGCCGACCAGCAGGATCACGCCGGTCGCGAGGTGCACCATGTTGTCGTTGACGTTCCTGAAGACCTCGGCGAGCAGCGCATCGCGCACGGCGGCCTTGCGGCGCACGTCGCCCAAGCGCTCGAAGGCCCGCACCACGCTCGCCTCCCGCCCGACGGCCTGCACCGAGGCCACCGCCTGGAAGGTCTCGCCGACGAAGTCGGTCACCCGACCGGTGGCCTCGCGCAGGCGCCGGCGCACCGCGCGGATGGTCGGGCGCAGCACGTGCGTGAGCACGAGCGTGAGCGCGAGCGGCACCAGGATGAGCGCGGTCATCGTCGGGTCGATGCGGAACATGATCGCGAGCGCGACGACGCCGAAGAGCGCCAGGCCCCAGAAGTCGACCCAGTTCTCGACGTAGAGCGCCACGTCGTCGACGTCGTCGCGGAAGCGGCTGATCGCCTCGCTCGGCGAGTCGGGCAGGCGACGGGTGCCCGGGGCGGTCAACAGGTGCGCGAGCAGGTTGCGGCGCATCCGCAGCACGAGTTCGGCCCAGTAGGTCGACCAGACCCAGACGCCTCCCGCCAGCAGGCCGATGCGCGCGACGTCCACGGAGAGCGCCAGCGCGAGGAAGGTCCACGGGTTCGCGCCCGCCGGGCCGTCCCCGGACAGCGCGTCGAAGATCGCCTTGAACCAGACGCCGGCGAGGACCGGGGTGGCGTGCACGGCGGCCCAGACGACGAAGTTGACGGCCATGAGGCCGGGGCGCGCGGCGGCGAGCCGCCAGACCAGCGCGAGCGGATCGGGGCCGCGAGCGGACCGTGGGGGTGCGGGAGATGCCGTGGTGGAGGTCACGCGAGCTCCTCGAGCGCGGGGGCGAGGCCAGGGGCTCCGCCGCGCGCCGCCCGCAGCAAGCGGGCGTAGCGGGTGGTGGGGTCGGCCGCCAAGGCGGCGCGGCGGCCGTGCTCGATCACGGCGCCGTCCTCGAGGACGGCCACGGCGTCGACGCGATCGACGGTATCGAGGCGGTGGGCGATGATCACGGCGGTCCGGCCGCGCAGCAGCCGCTCCAGGGCGAGTTCGAGGCGCCGCTCGGTCGCGGGGTCGAGCCGGCTCGACGGCTCGTCCAGCAGGACCAGACCAGGGTCGCCGAGGAACACCCGCGCCATCGCCAGCAGCTGCGCCTCGCCCGCCGAGAGGTTGCCGCCGCCCGCACGGACCGGGGTGTCCAGGCCGGCCGGCAGGCCGGCGAGCCAGCCGCCGAGCCCGACCTCTTCGAGCGCCTCCAGCAAGCGCGGGTCCGGGACCGTGGCGTCGAAGAAGGTCAGGTTGTCGCGCACGCTCCCCTGCACCAGCTGCACCTCCTGCGTCACCAGACCGACGCGCCGGCGGAGCTCGGCGAGCGGGACGTCGCGGGCATCGACGCCGCCCAGCACCACGCGACCCACGTCCGGATCGTAGAACCGGAACGCCAGCCGGGTGAGCGTGGTCTTGCCGCTCCCGGTGCGGCCCAGCAGTCCGAGGTGCGTCCCCGCCGGCACCGTCAGGTCGATGCCCCGCAGGTTCGGGGCCGCCCCCTCGTCGGCGTCGTGGTAGCGGAACCCGACGTGGTCGAAGCGCACCTCGAGCGGCCCCGACGGCAACGTGGTGGCGCGCCCGGCCTCCAGCGGCGCGAGCCGTGAGCGTTCGCGCAGCAGTTCGTCGATGCGGCCGAGGCTCGCTCCGGCGCGCTGCAGCACCTGCATCTGCTGGGTGATCTGCTCGATCGGCGCCTGCAGCAGGACCAGGTACTGGAAGACCATGTAGGCGGTGCCGAGCGTGATGGCGCCGACCAGGACCAGCTGGATGCCGGAGCCGATCGTGACGAGCACCCCGACGACGAACAGCCCGTAGGTGGTCAGCCAGACGATCGAGCGCGCCATCCAGGCCCGGCGGGTGTCGGCGAAGAAGGTGCGCATCACCGCGACGAAGCGGTGGAGCGCATGGGCGCCCGCGCCGTTCGCGCGGACGTCGTCGATGCCGGTGAGGCGCTCCTCGACGAAACCGAAGACCTGCGCGGCGGCCTCGCGCTCGCGCGCCGAGGCCGGCACGGCGACGTCGCGCAGGCGCACCATCACGGCGACCTCGAGCGCGGTGAAGAGCGTGAGCGCCGCGCCCAGCCACGGGTCCTCGCGCCACAGCAGCACCAGGATGCCCACGAGGAGCAGGAGTCCACCCAGGACGCGCACCGCGAACTGCGCGAAGAAATCCGACAACGCGGTCACGTCGCCGTCGATCCGTTCGATCATCTCGCCCGAGGTGCGCGCGGCGTGGAAGGTCATGTCGAGGCGCAGGCAGTGGTCGAGCAGGTCGCGGCGCAGGAGGTTGGTGGCGTTCCAGCCCACCGCCGCGCCCAGCACCGTCGCGGCGCCGCTGAGCACCTGGGTGCCGAGCGCGAGGGCCAGGAAGACGCCGGCCAACCCGGCGAGGCCGGCGCCCGCGTCCGCGGGCAGCGCGC
>JAABRV010000230.1 GCA_011390735.1 Trueperaceae bacterium
TGTGCCCATCCTGGCCCGCGACCGCGCCGGAACGGGTGCACCGGTACGCCCGGACCTTCATGGACCCCTCAGGTCGGGACCCGCCGAGCTCGGTCGCCGGGTCCGCCGGCCGCGGGATCGGCCGCGTGCGCGCGCCGACGGGGCGCCCCGCCATCGCGACCGAGCGCGCGGTAGGCTCCGCGCATGACGACGCCGATGGCCCGCCCCGCACCCTCCGCGAGCGGCTGGGCCTGGGGGCTGCTTGTGAGCCGCACCCTGCTGTTCTTGGCAGCGCAGGCCGCGATCGTCGCGGCGCTCGCCGCCGCCGGGACGCGAGAGCCGCTGTGGTCGTCGGCGGCCTGGTGGCCGGTCGCCGCCACGCTGGCCAACCTCGTCGGTCTGGCGTTGTTGGCGTGGCGGCTGCGGGTCGAGGGCCTGGGCTGGCGCGACCTGCTGCTGCCTGAGCCGGGTTCGTGGCGGCGCGATGGCGTGATCGCGCTCGCCCTGCTCCCGCCGTTGGCCGTGGCCGCCGTCCTGCCGCCCATCCTCATCGCCCTTGGACTGTGGGGAGACCCGACGGTCGGCCAGAACCTGCTGCTCGGGTCCCTGCCCGGCTGGGCGGCCTGGACCGCGCTGCTCCTCTTCCCCATCACGACCGCGGCCGTCGAACTGCCGACCTACGGCGGCTACGTGCTGCCGCGCCTGCGCGCGCTCGGCATGCCCGCGTTCGTCGCGGTGGCCGTCGTCGGGCTCGTGCTCGGCGCCCAGCACGGCGCACTCCCCTTCGTGCCCGCCTCCCAGTTCTTCATGTGGCGCACCACCGCGTTCATCCCCTTGGCGTGGGTCTTCGTGGGGTTGCTCGCATGGCGGCCGCGCCTCCTTCCGTGGTTCATGGGCGTTCACCTCCTGCTGGACGCGGCCGCCGGGGCCCAGGTGTGGCTGGCCTCGCGCTGAGCCAGGAGCTCGTCGGCTGGGCCGCCGCGGCGCTCGGCTGGCGTCCGGCCGAGGTGCACGACGCCAGCTGGGACCACGGCGAGTCCGCCGTCGCGCGGCTGGACGCCGGCGACGGTCGGCGGGCGTACCTCAAGGCCCACCGCCAGGCGCGCAAGCATCGCCAGGAACGGGTCGCGCTCGAAACCTGGGCACCCTCCCTGCCCGCGACGCCGGCCCTGCTGGCAGCCCGCGAGGGGTCGCCCTCCGCGCTGCTGATGGGCGCCCGCCCCGGCGTGCGGGTCGACGCCCAGGAGCGCCCGCGCGCGACGCTGCTGCGGGCCCACGAGGCCGCCGGCGCCTGGCTGCGGCGGCTGCACGGGCTCCCGTTCGTCGACGACGACCCCCTGCGCCTCGAGGAGGCGGTCGCGGCCCGGCTGGACGGCTGGTCGCGTCGCGCCAGCGGGCGGCTGGCGCCGGCAACGCTGAGCTGGGTGTCGGCGCGGGTCCACGAGGCCGACCTCACCGGGGTCCGCCGGGTGCCCTGCCACCGCGACTTCGGTCCCCGCAACTGGCTGTGGGACGACGCGGCGGGCCTCTCCGTCATCGACTTCGAGCACGCCCGGCCCGACGTCTGGTGGGTCGACGTCCACCGCCTCGTCGACGACGCGTGGCGCACCGACCCCGGGCTGGAGGGCGCCTTCTGGCTCGGCTACGGCCGCCGCCCCGGCCCCGACGAGCGCCGGCTGGGCGACGTGCTGCGCCTGCTGTACGCGGTCGGCACCGTCGCCTGGGGTGCCGAGCACGGCGACGCGCCGTTCGAGGCGCAGGGCCGCGCCGTGCTGCGTCGCCTCGGCGCCCCGGGGGTGGGCGCGTGACGCTCGAACGCGTCGGGCTCCCGGCGCCGGGCGAGGACCACCCCTGGTCGCTGCCGCTGCTGCGATCGACGCGGGCGATCGACCTCGACCCGCGCATGACGCTGCTCGTCGGCGAGAACGGCAGCGGCAAGAGCACGCTGCTCGAGGCGCTGGCGCTCGCGGTCGACGTGCCGACGGCGGGCGCCCACGACCTGACACGCGATCCCACGCTGGACGCGCTGCGCCCCTTCGCCGCGGCGTTGAGGCTGTCGTGGACGGCACGCAGCCGCCGCGGCCTGTTCCTGCGCGCCGAGGACTACTTCGGCTACGTCCAGCGGCACCGGGCGCAGCAGGCCGAGCTGCGCGCCGAGGCCGAGCGCGTCGCCCACGAGTCCGCGGACGTCTTCGAACTCGAACGCGAGCGACGGATGGCGCCGTTCCTCGGCCCCGCGCGGGCGGCCGACGCGCGCTACGGCGGCGACCTCGACGCCCGCTCGCACGGCGAGTCGTTCCTGGCGTTCTTCAAGGCTCGACTGCGCGGGGGCGGCCTCTACCTGCTGGACGAGCCGGAGGCCGCGTTGTCGCCGTTGCGCCAGTTGGCGCTGGTCGCGCTGCTGCGCGAGGCGACGGAGCGCGGCGCGCAGTTCGTCATCGCCACCCACGCGCCGATCCTCATGGCCTTCCCGGGGGCCACGATCCTGCAGCTGGCGGACGACGGGGCGCGGCCCGCTCGCTTCGACGACCTGGACGCGGTGCGCACGCTGCGCGCCTTCCTGGCCGATCCCGAAGGCTTCGTCCGACGGCTGTAGGGCCCTGGTCGCGGCCGCGACCCCACGCGTGGAGCGGGCCGGAGGCCGACCTAGCTCAGGCCCGCTTCTCCCAGCGCAACACCCGCCCGTCCTCGTCCTCGCGCTCCTCGATGAGCGCGAAGCCGAGCTTCTCGATGACGCGCACGGAGGGGGCGTTGTCCACGCGGCACTCGGCGACCACGGCCGCGACGCCGGGTTGGGCGAGGAGCCAGTCGACGAACGCGCCGCCCGCCTCGGTGGCGATGCCGCGGTCACGCAGGTCGCCGTTGGTGGCGTAGCGGATCTCGACCACGCCGCCCGGATCCGGCGGCGTCAGCGTGCCCACCTGGCCGATCGCCTCAAGCGCGCCGCGGTCGACGATCGTCGCCGCCCAGCCCTCCGCGTCACCCGAGCGGCGCAGGGCGGCCCGGCGTTCGAGGTCGATCGTCTCGCCCGGCCACTCGGGGCCGAAGTGCACCGAGGCCACCCGCTCGCTGGGCTCCGCGCCCGCGGCCGGGCCGAGGTCGAGGTCGGCGAAGAAGTCGTCGACCTCCAGGCGCCGGAAGATCACCTCGCTCGGGGTGGCAACGATGAAGGTTCGAGGCGTGACGATGGTCGGCTC
>JAABRV010000024.1 GCA_011390735.1 Trueperaceae bacterium
CCCGCGAGCGTGACGACGACGACATCGTGTCCGGCGCGCCGGGCCCGCTCGGCCGCCTCGAGCGCCAGGCGCGTCTTGCCGGCCCCGCCGAGCCCGACCAGCGCGACGACCTGAGGACCCTGGCCGTCGAGCGTCCGCGCGAGGCGCCTGAGCTCGGTCTCGCGCCCCACGAAGGGCGTGGCCGCGACCGGCGCCCACGCGTCGAGCCCCGGATCGGTCTCGTCGTGCAGTGCCTGCCGCACCCGGGCGGCCAGCGCCTGGGTCGCCGCCGCCGGCGCGGACCCGATCTCCTCGGCGACGCACCGCTCGAAGGCCTCGTAGGTCGCGAGGGCGGCGCTCGGCTCGCCGGCCCGCAGGCGCAGGCGCATGACGTCAACCACGCTGGCCTCGTCCAACGGGTCGTCGGCCAGCAGCACCTGGGCGGCGTCGGCCGCGCCCGACGGGTCCCCCAGCGTCTCGCGTGCGCTGCACACGTCGCGCGCCAGCCGCCTCCGGAGGCGCAGCAGCTCGTGGCGTTCGGCCTCCACCCAGGCGGCGAACGCCTCGCCCGCGGGCCGCCAGCCCGCCAACAGCGATTCGACCGGCACCGCCAGCGCCAACGGGTCGCCGGCGGCGCAGCCGGCGCGGAAGCGCAGGACGTCGCTCGTGACCCGCCAGCGCAGCCGGTCCACCTCGATCTCGAGCCCGACCGCCTCCGGCGCGTGGCGTGCCCGATGCACGAGCTGCCTCAGGTAGCGCAGGGCGTCGGCCTCGGGCGCCTCGGGCCGCAGGACGCCGACCAGCTCCTCGCGCGTCCACCAGCCGGGGCGGCAGGCCAGCAGTGCCAGCAGCGCGCGCGGGGCGGTCGCCGTCCACGCCATCGAGACGCCGTCCAGCACGAGACTGGGCGGTCCGCACAGACGCAGATCCGGGGTCACCGGTGCATCATAGCGAGCCCGCGCGGCGACCCGGCGACCACGCCTGCCCGGTCGCGAACACCCGCGCCCCGCCGCCCCGCCCTACATCTGCCGCGGCGCCTCCACCCCGAGCAGCGACAGCGCCCGCGCCAGCGTGTCGCGCACGGCGGCGACCAGCGCCAGCCGCGCCTCGCGTAGCCCGGGCTCGGCGCGCAGCACGGCGGTGTCGGGGCGCCCATCGGGCCCGCGGTGGTTGTAGTAGCCGTTCCAGGCGGTCGCGAGGTCGAGCGCGAACTGCGCGACCACGTGGGGCGCGTCGTCGTGGGCCGCATTGCGCACGACCTCGGGGTAGCGCGCGATCAGCTGGGCGAGCTTGACCTCGAGGGGGCCGAGCGCGTCCCAATCGGCGGCCCGCACCGCTGCCGCGGCCTCCGAGGCCGCGCGCAGGATGCTGTCGGCCCGCGCGTGGGCGTACTGCACGTAGGGCGCGCTGTCGCCGGCGAGGCTCAGCGCCTGCTCCCAACGGAAGTCGATGACGCGTTTGGCCTCGCTCTTGAGCATCGCGAAACGCAGGGCGCCGACGCCGACCGCGCGCGCGACGTCGTCGATGGCGGGCAGGTCCGGCTGTTTGTCGGCCACCACCGCCCGCGCGCGGCGCACGGCCTCCTCGAGCACCGCGTCGATCGCCAGCGTGACGCCCTTGCGGCCGCTCATCGCCTGGCCCTCGAGGGTGACGACCTCGTAGGCGAGATGGTGGAGGACCGCCTCGGCGGCGGTGTCGTCGTCGGCCGCGTCGGCGGCGCGCGTCAGCTCGAGCGCCGCCCGCACGATCGCCTGCGGGTGCGCCTGGCGGACGTCGATCACGTTGACGGCCTGCTGGGCGTGGCCGAAGTCGTGGCCCTCGATCTCGGCCGCGCCGTCCGGGTGGGTCGTCCACAGCGTGTGCCCCGACGGCTGGCGGTCGAAGGCCCGGTACGCCATGCCGGCCAGGCGGCCGACCTTCCACAGGTGGTAGCCGATGTCCTTGGCGACGTACATCGCGTTGCCACCCGAGCGCACCAGCACGACCTGCGGCTCCTCGAGGCCGGGGAGGAACTCGGAGACGTCCATGACGAGGGCGCCGGCGAACTTCCCCTCCGCCGGCCGCGTCACGTGGGGCAGCCGCTCGAGCACCTCGAGGCCGCGCTGCAGGAAGCCGGCGGCGACGACGTCGGACTCCCACACCAGCAGGTCGTACTCGGCGCCGAGGGCGTGGTAGGTCGCCAGCTGCGCGCGGACGATGCGCTCGACCTCGTGGCGCAGCTCACCGCGCTCGAGCCGGTGCATGACCTCGGCCACGCCGCGTTCGATCGTCTCGGGGTCGCGCTCCTTGGCCTCCCCCAGGCGCACGTAGAGCCGTCCGAGCCAGTGGTCGTACTTCTCGTCCGCCGGCGGCGTCTCGTCGAAGTAGCGGATCGCGAAGAGGCTCTCGGCCGCCTGTCGGCCGGTGTCGTCGATGTAGTTCTGCACCTCGACGCGGTGGCCGGCGGCCCGCTCGATGCGGGCGACGGCGTCGCCGAGGACGATGTTGCGCAGGTGGCCGACGTGCGCCTCCTTGTTCGGGTTGACGCTGGTGTGCTCGACGACGACCTTGCGACCGGAGGGCGGCAGGTCGAGCGGCGCGGCGATCACCGCGCGCACGAAGGCGCCGGGGTCGACGTAGGCGTTGAGGTAGGGGCCGACGGCCTCGACGCGGGCGACGCCCTCCGGCGGCACGACGGCGGCGGCCAGTTCGGCGGCGATCTGCGCGGGGTTGCGACGCAGCGTCTTGGCCAGGCCGAAGGCGATCGGGCTGCCGTAGTCGCCGGGTTTGTCGTCGGGCACCCGCAGGACGGGCACCTCGAGGGCGTCGGCGTCGGCGGGCTCGGGCAGCAGCCGCCTTACGGCGTCGCGCAGCGCGTTCTGAAGGGCGGGGATCAGGTCGGCCATGACCCGCAGAGGCTACCACCGGGGCCCACGCCACGGTGCCCGTGGGGTGCGGGTGTAGACTGCCGTCACGTCGCCCACGACGCGACCCTTCGCTCGTTATCAGGTACATTGACAACAGTAGACTCAGGTTCATGGAAACCTGGACGCTCAACCGAGTCTCGTCACGAACACCCATTCGCGCCGCTGCCGGCGGCGCCCCCACGCACGACGCGAGGCCCGCCGGAAGGCGGCGATCCCCGCCAACGACGCTTAAGGAGCCGCACATGGCCGACGACGCCACCATCCCCACCGCGTTCGACCGCCCGGTGCCCGTGTGCCCGGTGCGCGGCTCGGTGCTCTTCCCCACCATGGTCATGCCCATCGACGCCGGCCGTCCGGTGTCGATCCGCGCCATCAACGCCGCGCTCGATCGCGACCGCACGATCGTCATCGTCAGTCAGCGCGACCGCGAGGTGGAAGAGCCCGCGCCCAAGGACCTGTACGACGTGGGCACCGCATGCCACATCATGCGCATGAAGAAGAACCCCGACGGCAGCATCCAGATGCTCGTGCGCGCCGTCAGCCGCGTCAACATCGTCCAATACACCTCCGAGGCCGGGGTCATCGAGGCCGACGTCGAGACGCTCGAGGTCGAGGCCGGCGACCCGGTGTTGCTCGAGGCCGCCTTCCGCGAGCTCAAGGAGAAGTTCTCCGACCTCGTCGAGCACGGCGGCCGCGGCCTGCAGGCCGAGGTGGCCCAGTTCGTGCTCAACCTCGAGGACCCCGGGCAGTTCGCCGACTACGTCGCCTACCACCTCGACTTCAAGGTCGGCGACAAGCAGGCCGTCCTCGAGGCCTCCACCGTCGCCGAGCGCCTGAAGAAGACGCTGGTGCTGCTCGACACCGAGCTCGAGCTGCAGGAGACCCAGCGTCGACTCCAGCGCGAGGTCAAGGACGAGATCGACCGCAACCAGCGCGAGTACTTCCTGCGTGAGCAGATCAAGGCGCTGCAGAAGGAGCTCTCGGGCTCCGACGACGAAGAGGACGAGGTCGAGACCTTCCGCGAGAAGCTCGAGGCGCTGGAGCTGCCCGAGGCCGTGATGAAGGAGGCCAACCGCGAGCTCAACCGCATGTCGCGGATGCACCCCGACTCGGCCGAGGCGTCCGTCATCCGCACCTACCTGACCACCCTCACCGAGCTCCCCTGGAACGTGCGCAGCGAGGACAAGCTCGACGTCGAGGTGGCCGCCGAGGTCCTCGAGGAGGACCACTACGGCCTCGAGAAGGTCAAGGACCGGGTGCTGGAGTACCTGGCGGTGCGCAAGCTGAAGACCGAGCGCGCGGCGAGCGGGGAGCTCGACCCCGCCGAGATCCACAAGGGCCCCATCCTGCTCTTCGCGGGGCCGCCCGGCGTGGGCAAGACCTCGATCGCCAAGTCGATCGCCAAGGCGCTCGGACGCGAGTACGTCCGCATCAGCCTCGGCGGCGCGCGCGACGAGTCCGACATCCGCGGCCACCGGCGCACCTACATCGGCAGCATGCCCGGGCGCATCATCCAGGGCATCCGCCAGGCGGGAACCAAGAACCCGGTGTTCTTGCTCGACGAGGTCGACAAGCTCGGCGTGTCGTTCCAGGGCGACCCCAGCTCGGCGCTGCTCGAGGTGCTCGACCCGGCGCAGAACAACAGCTTCGTCGACCACTACCTCGGCGTGCCGTTCGACCTCTCCGAGGTGCTGTTCATCGCCACGGCGAACTACGTGCAGCAGATCCCCGACGCGCTCTACGACCGCATGGAGCCGATCGAGTTCTCCAGCTACGTCGAACTCGAGAAGCAGGAGATCGCCAAGCGCTACCTGCTCCCCCGGCAGCTCCCCGAGAACGGCCTCAAGCCCAACCAGTTCGCCCTCACCGACGGCGCGCTGTCGCGCGTCATCTCGGCCTACACCCGGGAGGCCGGCGTTCGCCAGCTCGAGCGCACGATCGGCACGCTGGTGCGCAAGGCGGCCCGCAGGATCGCCGACGGCGACGCCAAGCGCGTGCGCCTCACCGAACGCTCGCTCGAGGGCTACCTGGGCGCCGAGCGCTTCACCCCCGAGTCCGAGAACGAAGAGGACCTCGTCGGCGTCGCCACCGGCATGTACTACACGCCCGTGGGCGGCGACATCCTGTTCGTCGAGACCAGCGTCACCCAGGGCAAGTCGGGCTTCGTCCTGACGGGCCAGCTCGGCGACGTGATGAAGGAGTCGGCGCGTGCGGCGCTGACCTACGCGAAGGCCAACGCGGAGCGCTTCGGCATCGCGCGTTCGGTGCTGGACGACGCCGAGATCCACATCCACGTCCCCTCGGGCGGCACGCCCAAGGAGGGCCCGAGCGCGGGCATCGCGCTGGCGACGTCGCTGATCAGCGCCCTGACCGGGGTACCCGTCCGGCGGGACGTGGCGATGACCGGCGAGGTCACCCTGCGCGGCCGCGTCTTGCCGATCGGTGGCCTGCGGGAGAAGATCCTCGGCGCCAAGCGGGCCGGCATCAAGCACGTCATCTACCCCGCCAAGAACACGGCGGACATGAAGGACATCGCCGCGCCGATGAAGAAGTCGCTGTCGCTGCACGAGGTCGACGACCTCGATCAGGTGCTCGACCAGGCGCTGGTCGGCGGCCTCGCGGCGCTCGAGCGCAAGATCGCGGGCGGCAAGCGCGCCTCGCGGCGCGGCAAGGCGACCGCAGCGGCCGCCCAGGCCTGACGCCCCGCGCCGCCGGCGGCGCGTCCGCACCGAACCACCCCGGCCCGAGCCCGGCATGCGCGCACGCGCATCCCGGGCTCGGGCCGCCTCGCGTTCGTGCCGCTGCCACGGGGACGCGCGCCCGCGAGCCGCGCGGTACCCTGGGGACATGCGCACCCCCCTGATCGCCGGCAACTGGAAGATGTTCACCACGGCCTCCGAGGCCACCACCTGGGCGCGCGCGCTGCTCGAGGACCTCGCCTCCGACCCGGTACGTGGCGTCGACCTCGCCCTGCACGTGCCCTTCACCCACCTCGCACCCCTGGCGCCGATCCTGCGCGACACGGCCGTGGCCCTCGGCGCCCAGGACGTCTCGGCCCATGCCGAGGGCGCGCACACCGGCGAGGTGTCCGCCGCCATGCTGAAGGACGTCGGCACCCGCACGGTCGTCGTCGGCCACTCCGAGCGGCGCGCCGATCACGGCGAGAGCGACGGGCTGGTGCAGGCCAAGGCCGCCGCGGTCATGGCGGCCGGCATGGTGCCGGTCGTGTGCGTCGGCGAGCTCGAGGCGGAACGCGCCGCCGGGCGGCACGAGGACGTCGTCGTCGCGCAGCTGCGCGGCTCGCTCGCCGGTCTGTCGCCGGCCCGGGCCGACCAGCTGGTCGTCGCCTACGAGCCCGTGTGGGCGATCGGCACCGGCCGCACGGCCACGGCCGACGACGCCCAGGCGATGTGCGCGCTCGCGCGCCAGGTGCTGAACGAGCTCTTCGGCGAGACCGGCAGCGCGGTGCGGGTCCTCTACGGCGGCAGCGTCAAGCCCGGCAACGCCGCCGAGCTGTTCGCCCAGGCCGACATCGACGGCGGACTCGTGGGTGGCGCGAGCCTCGACCGCGACTCGTACCTGGCGATCGCCCGCGCGGCGCGCGCCGACGGGTGAACGACGACCGAGCGGCCGGCACCAACCAACGCGACGGTGCCGAAGCAAGCACCGCGCCCTCCCGGCGGCAGGCGGTCGCGGCGCGCCTGAATGCCCTGCGGGCGCGTGTGCGAGAGCTCGGCGCCGACGCCGTCCTGCTCTCCGCGCCCGCGGACGTGCGCTGGGCCTCGGGCTTCACCACCCCCGAAGACGGCAAGGTCGTCGTCACGCCCGACGCCGCCACGCTCGTCACCGATGACCGCTACACCGCCCAGGCCGGTGAGGAGTCGGCGATCGCGGTCCTGATCGCCGGCGGCCACCGCCAACTGGACGAGATCCTCGAGCGCGTCGCGGGGCTCCGCCTGGCGGTGCAGGCCGACCACCTGACCTGGAAGACGGCCCGCGACCTCGAAAAGCGGCTCGGCGCTCCGCCGCTGGCGACCGAGGGCCTGACGCGCCCGCTGCGGCTGGTGAAGTCGTCCGACGAGATCGAGACCCTGCGGGCGGCGGCCCGCCTGACCGACGCGGCCTTCGCGCACGTGCTGGACGGCCCGCTGCGGGCCGGGGTGCGCGAGGTCGACGTCGCCCTGGAGATCGAACGCTTCGTCCGCCAGAACGGCGGCGAGGCGATGGCCTTCGGCGTGATCGTGGCAGGCGGCCACCGCTCCGCCATGCCGCACGGCGTCGCCAGCGACCGCGTGCTCGAGCGCGGCGACCTCGTCACGCTCGACTTCGGGGCGCGCGTCGACGGCTACCACGCCGACATGACCCGCGCGGTCGCCATCGGCCCGGTCGCGGAGCCGCTGCGCGGGTGGTTCGACGCGGTCCTGCGGGCGCAGGAGGCGGCCGTCGCGGCCATCCGCCCGGGCCTGACCGGCGTCGATGCCGACCAGGTCGCCCGCGACCGCCTGGCCGAGGCCGGGATCGCCGAGCTGTTCGTGCACTCCCTGGGGCACGGCGTCGGCCTGCAGATCCACGAGGGGCCGTCGCTGTCCTCGCGCTCCACGGACGTCCTGGCGCCGGGCATGGTCGTCACCGTCGAGCCGGGCGTCTACCGCCCGGGCGTCGGCGGCCTGCGCATCGAGGACCTCGTGCTGGTCACCGAGGACGGCCACGAGGTGCTGTCGCGGAGCCCCAAGGCGTACGTCGAGGTCTAGCGCGCGGGCGCGGTTCGCCTGGAAGCCCGCGGCCCTCGGAAGCGGCGCCGGACCGCCGACGCGGCGGCCCCGTGGCGTCGCCGCACCCCGCCGACCCGGATGCCGTACGCTCGCGCCATGTGGGTGATCAAGTACGGCGGCAACGCCATGACGGACGCGACCGAACGGGCCCGCGTGCTGGCCGACGTGCGCACGCTGCGGGCGGCGGACGGCCGCCCGGTCCTCGTCCACGGCGGCGGACCCTACATCGAGGCCGCGCTGACGGCCGCGGGCGTCACGAGCCGCTTCGTGCGGGGCCTGCGGGTGACCACGCCGGAGGCCATCGCCTCGGTCGAACAGGCCCTGACGCTGCTCGGCAAGCGCCTGGCGGCGGAGCTCGGCGACGCCGTCGGCCTGACGGGCCGCGACGCGAGCCTGCTGGTGGCCGAACGCTTCGATCCCGCCTTGGGCGAGGTCGGTCGCATGCTGAGGGTGCGACGTGAGCCGCTGGAGGCGCTGCTGGCGCACGGGCTCACGCCGGTCGTCGGCTGTCTCGCGACGGACGAGGCGGGCGCGCCGCTCAACGTCAACGCCGACGACGTCGCCGCCGCGATCGCCGCCGCGCTCGCCGCGCCCTGCGTGTTCCTGACGAACGTCCCCGGCGTCCTCGCCGATCCTTCCGACCCCGCGAGCCGCATCGCGCAGCTCGCCGCGGCGGACGCCCGCGCGCGCATCGCCGACGGCCGCATCGCCGGCGGGATGATCCCCAAGGTCGAGGCCGCCCTGACCGCGCTGGCGCGCGGCGCGCCGTCCGCCGTCATCGCCGACGGCCGCGTGCCGGGCGAGTTGCCGCGCGTGCAGGTGGGGCAGGCCGGCACGCGCCTGCTCCCCTGACCCCCGTCCGAGGTTCAGATTCCCGTAAGCACGCGGCGGCTATCTTCGCGTCACCGGGCTCGATCGTGAGCACGGGTGGAGAGGAGCCCAAGATGCGTCACGTGCTGCGCGACCTGACGACCGACACCCTGATGCGGGTCGTCGTCGGTCTCGAGGCCCGCATCATCGAGGGCGTCGCGAACGACGACGACATCGACACGTACGCTTGGGCGCAGTGGGAGATCGCCGATCGCTTCGCCGCGACGACGGACGACCCTGCGAACGGCTCCGACGGCAGCCGGCGGTGACGGGCGACTGATCGCGGCGAGGCCGCCGAACCATGCGCGGGACGCCGTGGAACCGTGTGCGACGTTCCACAAAGGACCTCCGTCCCAGAGCGTCGCGCCTCGACTTCTGATAAACTCCCGGGGATGCCTCGTCGTACCGTCTTGCTGCTCGCGTGCACCCTGTCGCTCATCGCGCTGGCGGGTCACGCGACCGCGCAGACGCAGACGGTGACGGTGCAACCCGGCGACTCCCTGTGGTCGATCGCCCGCGCCCACGACACCACCGTGGCCGACCTGATCGACGCCAACGGCCTCGCCGGCGAGCGGTTGAGCATCGGGCAGGTCCTCAGACTGCCCTCCGCCGGCGGCCCGACGGCCGCCGCGGCGGCGTTCGAGTCCGGGGTTCCCCTGGTCTACGTGGTGCAGCCCGGCGACAGCCTCTGGTCGATCGCCCGCGCCCACGACACCTCCACTGCGGTGCTCATGGCCCTGAACGGCCTGCCCAACGACACGATCCGGCCCGGCGCGTCGCTTCGCCTGCCGGGTGTCAGGGTCGCCACGGCCGCCGCCACCGCAGCCGAGATGGCCGCGGCAGCGCAGGCGGCCGCAGCCGTCGCACCCGCCCCCGCCGCCGCGCCGTCGACCTACGTCGTCCGCAGCGGCGATTCCCTGTACGACATCGCGCGCGCCCACGGGGTGACGGTCGACGCCCTCATCGCCTGGAACGCGCTCGACGGCACCCTCATCCGACCGGGCCAGGTCCTCAGCCTGCAACGCGACGACGACGCCCCGCCCGCGCCGCCGCTCGTCGTGCACGTGCAGCCCGGCGACTCGCTGTGGTCGATCGCCCGTGCGCACGGCTCCACGGTCGACGCGCTCGCGATGGCCAACGGCCTGAGCGCGGGGTCGACCCTCCGCGTGGGCCTGGCCCTCACCGTCCCCGGACGCTTCGCCGCGATCGACGCCACGACCGGCGCGCCCTCCACCAACGTCGGTGGCGCCGCCGCCGAGGAGATCCGGGTCGCGCCGGGCGACAACCTCTGGAAGATCGCCCGGCAGCACAACACCACGATCGCGGCCATCATGTCGCTGAACGGCCTGTCGAGCGATCGCCTGGCGGTCGGCGACGTCCTGCGCGTGCTTCCGGGCCCCGACCTCGGGGTCGCCAGCGACGTCGTGGGCAGCGCGGCCTTCGTCCCCCAGGGGAGCGACGCCATGGTGTGGCCGCTCGTCGGGCGGATCACCTCGCGCTTCGGTTGGCGCCGCCTCACCATCGGCGGCAGCAACATGCACAACGGGCTCGACATCGGTGGCCGGACGGGCGATCCCATCCGCTCCGCGACCGCTGGCGTCGTCTCCTTCTCCGGCTGGCGCGGCGGCTACGGCTACGTCGTCGTCGTCGAGAGTGGCGACACCGAGTACTGGTATGGCCACGCATCGGCCCTCCTGGTGGAGACCGGTGACCGCGTGGCCCCCGGCGATCTCATCGCACGCGTCGGCTCCACCGGCATCTCGACCGGCCCCCACCTCCACTTCGAGATCCGCGTCGACGGCACCCCGATCGACCCCCTGCCCATCCTCGAAGCGCGCGCCGAGCGCTGAGCGGGCGAACCGCCGGCCCATGCGCCTCGTCATCGTCGGTGACATCCACGCGCAACGCGACAAGCTCTGGCGCATCCTCCGCGAGGCCGACCTGGCGGACGACGCGCACCGGCCCACCGACCGCCTGAGCGACCCCGACCAGGACGTCCGCCTCGTCCTGCTGGGCGACCTGGTGCACGCCAAGAGCCGCGAGCGCTACGCCGACCTCACCGAGGTCCGCCGCTACGACGAGCACAACCCCCGCCACCTGCGCAAGGCCGAGGCCGCGCAGGAGGCCTTCCTGCGCGAGGTCATGGCGTTCCAGGCCGCGCTGCCCGAGGGACGCATGATCGTGCTCCTCGGCAACCACGACCACAACGCGATCGACGACGAGCAGGGGCCGCTGCGCACCGACGACGTCAGCCACCTGGAGTGGAAGGCCGCCTACGGCGGCGAACTGCCCGCCGACCTGCGCGCATGGATCGGCGGCTGGCCGCGCGAGCTCGCGGTCGAGGGCCTGCACCTCGCCCACGTCGGGCCGAGGCCCGAGCACAACACCTACGACCACGGCTTCTACCTGGAGAACCGCCGCCGCTGGATCTACGAGGAGGTCGACGCGCTCGAGGGCACGCCCTACCGCTTGGGCGTCTACGGGCACACGCCCGTACGCGGCGGCGTCAACATCGCCAGCCAGGGACGTGCGATCCTGCTCGACACCAACGGGCACGGCGAGGAGTACGCGTACCTCGAGGTCGAGATCGCGCCACAGGGCTACCGCGTCCGCATGCGCGGCCTCTTCTTCGACGAACTCATCGCGCGACCGCTGCCCGACGGCGACGCGACCGAAGCGCCCTGAGCGCGGGCGCCGACCGGCGCGTCAGCGCGACTCGCCGCGCTCGGCGTACGCGGGCGTGAGCGCCACCCAGGCCTTGAAGGGCGCCAGATCGACGACCTCGCCACCGTCGCTCACGAAGAACACCCCGATCGCGTCGCGCAGCTCCCAGCGCCCCGTGAGCGCGCGCCCGTTGAGGTAGAGCGTCGCCGGCCCACCGCGCAGCGCCACGGACAACCGCCCCTCGGGGTCGTTGGGGAACGGGCGCGCCTCCACCGAACCGATCAGCACGGCGTCGACCACGACGGCCTCGCCGGCCGCGTCGGTCGCCGCCACGCCGTCCCGCAGCCAGCGGTACGCGTTCAATCCCTCCACGTAGCGGAAGCCCGTCACGTAGCCCCCGCCGAAGCCCACCACGACCTCCGTCACCGCATCGCTCTCCTGGGGCGGTCGGTAGATCGTCCCGCTGATCGTGCGGCCGCGCGCGAGGTCGAGGCGGTTGACGGCGGCACGCAGGGCGTCGCCGGCCGTGTAGAGGTTGTAGGGCGCGCGACCGTCGCCGCGACTGAACAGGTCGCCGCTGGTGAAGGCGTTGAGCGTGCGGGTCGGTCCCGCCGCGATCGCCGCCAGCGCGCCGGGCGACCCGCCGTCGTGGACCAGCACCGCATCGAGGCGATCGGCGAGCTCGACGAAGTAGGCCCGCGCGCTGCGGACGGGCCCCACGCGCCCCGGGTCGCTGCGGTCGAACACGAGCATGAGGCGCGTCAACCCGGCCTCCACGGGCAGCTCGAACACGAGCGATGCCGGGCGGATGCCGCTCACGGGGACCCCGCCGACGTTGTCCACCAGCACCGCCAGCGGGCGCTCGAGCTGCCGCGCGAACGGCTCGAAGGCCACCGCCCGCGCACCGGGCGGAAGATCCTCTGGATCCGGCCCGGCCGCCAGGCCGAGGGCGGGCGTGGGATCGTCGAGCGCCCCGTCGGGCTGGCCCGGGTTGGCGGCGTCGCCGCCGGCCGCCAGGTCCTCGTCACGTTGGGATGGCACCTCGCTCGCGGCGGCGGCCCCGGCCTCGACCTCCGGCGCGGCCGGCGCGGCCGGACGCGGCGCCACCGTCGCCTGCACCCGCGGCACGGGCACCGTGACGGCGACCTCGACCGCGACCTGCGGCGCCACCCGCACGTCACGCGCCGCCGCCACGTCGGCGCGCACGTCGGGCACGGCCACGGGACGGGCGGGCGTGGCCGCGACGAGCGGGCTCGGCAGCGGGACGGGCGCGGCGGCCTCGACCTGCACGCCGACCCGCGGCTGGGGAACGGGCGCCGCCGACTCCACCTGCACGCCGACCCGCGGCACGGGCACCTCGGACGGGGCGGCGACCGACACCTGCGGCTGCGCGGCGATCGCGCGCGGCTCCGGCAGCAGGGCCGCCACCGCCGGCAGCGGCACCGGCACGCGCTCCGCCAAGGGCGTCGGCTCGATCTCGGGCGCGTCGATGGTGGGGAGGGCCGTCGCGGGCGCGCTGGCGACCGGGATCTCGGGCGTCGTCGCGGCGGGCATGACCGGCGCCGGCAGCGGCGGCCGCGGAACCTCCACCGTCGCCTCCTCGGGCGCCGCCGGCGCCGCCGCGGGCGACTCGGGCTGCTGGGTCTGCGGCGCCGGCGCGGGCGCCACGGGCTCGGGCTCGGGCGTCACGGCGGTGACGGGCTCGCCCACCTGCGTGTCGGCCACCTGCGGCTCGGGGGCATCCGGCGCGACCTCGTCCGCCGCGGGCGCGGGCCGGGCGACGTCGGCCGCCTGCGGCGCCCCCAGATCGATGACCAGGTAGGTGGGTGGCGGCTCGTCGGGGACGAAGGTGAACGCCCGGATCGCGAGGAACAGGACGACGACGTGGAGCGTGACGGAGAGCAGCGCGGCGCGACGGCGGTCGGCGTCGGCCCACCACGACGCGCCGCGCCGTGGGCGACCCGCCGCTCGGCCTCGCGCACGCACCGTCATGCCCCGGCCCCGCCCCTCAGCCGCCGGTCGCGATGGCGATGCGCTGGGCGCCGGCCGTCCGGATCAGGTCCATGATCTCGACGACGAAGCCGTGCGCGACGGTCTCGTCCGCCCGCAACACCACGGTGGTCTGCCCGCTCGCCTGCATGGCCTCCTGCAGCAGGACGACCAGGTCCGCCGGCTCCACTTCCGCGCCCGCCAGGAAGACGCGCGACTCGCGGGTGACGGTCACCGTCGGCAGATCGGACGGCTGCGCCTGGGCCGACTGCGCCTGCGGCAGGTCGACCGGGAGACCCGACTCGAGGGTGATGAAGGTGGTCGACACCATGAAGAAGATGATCAGCAGGAAGACGACGTCGACCATCGGCGTCAGGTCGAGCCCCGGCGCGACGGGGATGCGCCGACGGCGGCCGCCCCGACGAACGGTCACCTCAGCGCCCCGGTTCGGGCGGCTCGTCGCCCTCGCCCGCGGCCTCGTCCGCCCCGCGGCGATCGCCGCCGGGCCCGCCGTCGGCCGCGTAACGCTCCACGCGCAGCCGACCGCTGCGACCGACCACCGGCGGGTCCTCGCCGCCGTCGGTCGCCGCCCCGACGCCCGTGCCCACGGCCCCCGCGTCGTCGCCGGCGGCGAAGAGCGAGGCGGACCCGCCGGTGGTCGGCGCGACCGGGACGGCCGGGACGGCCGCCGGCCTGGCACCCGCCGGCACGACGCGCGGGCTCACGGCGGCCGGGCGGGGACGGACGTTTCCGCCCCTGGAGGCCTGCGACGCTGCGGCCGCGCCCGCGTCGTCCGGGGTGCCGGCGACCGCCGACTCCTTGCGGCCCGCGACCGCCTGGACGACGTTGGCCATGAGCTCCTCGCGCCGGCGATCGATCTCGGTGAGGATCGCGTCGACCCGGCTGGCGAGGTAGTTCTGGCCGATCAACACGGGGATCGCGACGATCAGGCCCGCCGCGGTCGTCACCAGCGCCTGTCCGATGCCGCCCGCGAGCAACCCGGGGTTGCCGGTCCCGCTGGCGCTGATCTCGCCGAAGGCGATGATCATGCCGGTGACGGTCCCCAGCAGGCCGAGCAGCGGCGCGACCTGGGCGATGGTGGCGAGGGGTCGCAGGCCGCGGGTGAGGCTCTGCTCCTCGAGCAGCGAGGCCTCCGCGAAGGCGGCCTCCACGGCCTGCCGCCCGTAGGGCAGGCGCAGCAGCGCGGACTGCAGCACGCGGGCGACGGGTCCGCCATGCTGCTCGCAGGCCTCGAGCGCCAGGTCGAGGTCGCGGTCGCGGACGGCGGCGTTCACGCGCACCATCAACGCCTCGACGTCGAGTCGCTCGCGGGAGAGTTTGAACAGGCGCACGAAGAACAGGTACACCGCGTACACGGACAGCGCGAAGATGGCGACGAGCACGACGCCACCGCTGATCAGCAGGTCCATGGGAGGCTCCTCACGTGGGCATCAGCGTACGCAGCGGCCGCTTGAGCCGAATGAGAGACGGCGTGGAGTGCAGCATGCCTCACGCGGCCCCGGGAGCCGCGTCGATCTCCTCTTCGTGCCACTGGAAGCGCTGGATGCCGCGGGCCCGACGGCCGTCGAGATCGAGTAGGACGCCGCAGACGCTGGCCGCGCCCGCGGCGGGCCGGTAGCGGTGCGGTCGCCGGGTCGTGAAGCGCGCGTGGACCTGCTCGAACTGCATGCCGATCGCGCTGTGCTGGACCCCGCTCATGCCGACGTCGGTGATGTAGGCGGTGCCGCCGTGGATGCCCTCGTCGGCCGTCTGCACGTGCGTGTGCGTGCCGATCACCGCGCTCGCGCGCCCCTGCAGGTGGAAGCCGAGCGCCTTCTTCTCGCTGGTGGCCTCCGCGTGGGCGTCGATCAGCAGCGCCTGGCCCGCGGGCGTCGCCTCGACGATGGCGTCGGCGGCGGCGAACGGGTCCTCGAGCGGATCCATGAACACGCGCCCCATCACCTGCCCCACCGTCAGCCGCTCGCCGGTCGCGCTCTGGACGGTGGTGAAGCCGAGCCCGGGCGTCCCGACCGGGTAGTTCGCGGGCCGGATGATGCGCGTCGAGGTCTCCAGCGCCTCGACCACCTCGGCCTGGTCCCACGTGTGGTTGCCCAGCGTGACGACGTCGACGCCCCACGCCCACAGCTGTTCGACTTGCTTGCGGTTGATGCCGAAGCCGCCGGCGGCGTTCTCGCCGTTGGCCACCACGAGGTCGACACCTGCCCGGTGGGCCTCCAGGTACCGGCGCACCGCACGCAGGCCCGGTGTGCCGAAGACGTCGCCGATGAAGAGGACGCGCACGCGTCAGGGTACCGCGCGGTGCTAGCCTGTGCGACATGTTCGATGCCGTCGATCGCAAGATCCTGGCGCGCCTGCGCGAGGAGGGGCGTACCACCCACGCACAGCTGGCCAAGGAGACGGGCCTCTCGGCGCCCGCGATCGGCGAGCGCGTCCGCAAGCTCGAGCAGGCGGGCGTCATCCGCGGCTACCGCGCGGTCCTCGACCCCGAACGCATCGGCCTGGCGATCTGCGCCTTCGTGCACATCGCCCCGCAGCCGCGCAAGCCGGCCCACGACCTCGTCGAGCGGCTGCTGGGGCTGCCGGAGGTCGAGGAGCTCCACGCGGTCGCCGGCAACTACGCCTACGTCGCCAAGGTGCGCGTCGCCACGCCGTCCGCCCTGGACGCGTTCCTCGATCGGCTGTTCATGCTCGACGGCGTCGAGCGCACCGAGACCGTGATGGTGCTGCGCACCAACGCCGAGCGGCCGATGTTCCTGCCCTTCGGGACCGAGGACGAGACGGCACCGTGAGCGGACCGGGGCCTCTGGTCGACCGGGCCCTCACGCCGGATGACCTGGACGCCTACCTCCGGCTGCGGGAGACGACCTTCGGCTACCCGGGTCGCAGCGACGAGGTGCTCGCCGCCTTCACGGCGCGCCTGCCGCGGACGCTCGGCGCCTTCGTCGCCGGCGAGCTCGCCAGCACGGTGACCCGTCACGACTACCGCATCCACGTGGCGGGCACGACCGTCGCGGCGGGCGGATTCGGATCGATCTCGACGGCCCCCGAACACCGCCGCAGGGGCCACGTCGCGCGCCTCATGCACGCTTCGCTGGCGGCGGGCCGCGACGAGGGCCAGGGCTGGAACCTGCTGTACCCCTTCGACGCCGCCTTCTACGCCCGCTACGGCTGGGCGAGCGTCCCGACCGGCGTCCTGCTGGAGCTGACGCCGGAGCACCTCCCGAGCGGGACGCCGCGCCACCTGCGCCGTGTGGACGGCCCGGCGGCCGCGGGCCTGGCCGCGCCGTACGCGCGCGCCGCCGCCAGCCGCACGTTCGCCGACACGCGCAACGTCGGCCCCTGGGACGTCTGGCAGGAGCTCGACGGGGCGCCCGGCGAGGGGCTGCTGCGCTACGCCTCGGACAGCGCCTTCGTAGCGCTGCGCCTGCGCTACGTCGACGGCGAGCCGCGCATGGAGGTGATCGACCTCGGCTGGTCCGACGCCGCCGGCCGCGACGCCGTGTGGGGCACGCTCGCCGGCTTCCGCGGCCACGTGGCGCGCGTGCGGATCCACGTCCCTTGGGACGACCCCGTCGCCCTCGACCGCGTGCGCGGCCACGCCGTGACCGGGCACGCCGGGCTGATGGCCCGCGTCGCCGACGTCGTCCTCGCCCTCTCGCCGCTGCGGTCGGTGGCCGACGACGACACGCCGCTCGACTTGCCGCCGCTCCACCTGCGGGTGGTCGACCCCTTCGCCGCGTGGAACGACGGCGTGTGGCGGCTCGTGCCGGGCCCCACCGGGACGTCGGTCACGCCGTCGCGGAGCACGCCGGACGCAACGCTCGACGTGCGCGGCCTGGCGCTGCTGGTCTCCGGCGCCGGCGCGCCCCTCAACGCCCGCCGCGCCGGCTGGGCGGACGGCAGCGGCCGGGCCCTGGCGACCGTCGCGGCCCTGTCGGCCGGCCGGCGGCCGTACCGCTCGCTCGTCGACGCGTTCTGAGCCCCGACGCCCGCCCGAGGCGGCCCGGCTCAGGCGGTCAGCCTGAGGCGGCCCGTCTCAGGCGGCCCGGCTCAGGCCGGGCGCAGCGCCTCGCGGAACCAGGCGGGCAGCCGTCCGCTCTGCCGCTGCAGGAAGCCGGGCGCGTCCGCGTCGAGCAGGTAGGTGACGGCGTGGTCGTCCTCGCTGCGCACGGCCCGCCCGTACGCCTGCACCAGCGTCAGGCACGTGCGCCACTCGTACCAGCCGGGCTCCTCGACGCGCCGCGCCGCCACCTGCGGGTCGCCGAGGTAGGGGTAGGGCAGCTTGCAGATGACCTGCCAGCGCGCCAGGTCGCCCACCAGGTCCAGGCCCTCCGTCATCGACGGGCTGACCAGCACGGTCGGCTCGGGCCGCGTGAGGTGCGCCTCGAGGGCCGCGTCGCGGCCCGCGGCGTCGCGGTGGGTGACCACGCGGGCGCGCAGGTCCGGGGGGAGGGCGCCGATCACGGCCGCCGCGATGCGGTAGGAGTGCGCGTGGACCACGCCCTTCTCGGCGTCGTGGTCGCGGAAGATCTCGGTGACCTCGGCGGTCAGGCGCGGCAGGTCGCGGTCGAGGTGGTGGCGCGTGAGGCGCGCCACGGGCCGCAGCATGAGCGGCCGCCGCTCGGGCGGGAAGGTCGAGGCCACCTGCACGACGGCCGCCTCCTCCGGCGCCACCCCGAGCCCGCGCAGGAAGGTGGCGGGGTCGAGCACGGTGGCGGAGAGCAGCAGCGCGCGCTCCGCGTGCCCGAACAGGAGCTCGTCGGCGAACGGGGCGACGGAGACCGGCTTGAAGGTCACCGCGGCGCCGTACGCGTCGAGGCGGTGCTCGACCACCCACGGCACGCCGTCGTCGCGCGTGTCGCACAGCCAGCCGAGGCGCCGGACGGCGCCATCGAGCCACTGGCGCTGGCGCAACGCGTCGAGCTCGAGATCGGGCGGCAGGCCGCCCGCGTCGAGCTCGAGGTCGAGCTCGCGTGCGCGGGCCGCCAGGCGCGGCCGCGCGTCCTCGGCGAACTCGAAGAGGGCCTCGGTCTCCGGGAAGCCGGGGAGCCGCAGGTCGAGCCCGGCGCGCGCCAGCTGCGCGTCGCCGAGCTGCGCCTGCACGAAGCTCATCAGCATCCCCTCGGCGTTGTGCGCCTCGTCGAGGACGAGCAGCTCGCGCGGCCCGAAGCCGCCGGCGTAGTTGAGCTCGTGGAGGAAGTACGCGTAGTTCAGCAGGGCGCGCGGCGCCGCGAGCGCGCGGTCCTTCGCCCGGAAGTAGCCGCAGGCGGCGCACTCCGGGAAAGTCCGGCCGACGAGGCAGGGGGCCGCCGCCGCGTGCGTGGGGGCGACCTCGCAGGGGTAGTTGGCCCGCCCCTTGAGCAGGGCGAGGTCGTCGAAGTCGCGCTGGTACTGGTCCTGCAGCACCTTCTGGGCGGTGAGCAGGTAGGCCGAGCGCGCCTCGCGCGCGAGCGCCACCGCGATCCCGCTCTTGCCCGAGCCGGTGGGGGCCTCGACCACCACGACGCGGCGGCCGTCGGCGAAGGCGGCGCGCGCGGCGTCGAGCGCCTCGCGCTGGCCGGTGCGGTAGCGGGCGTAGGGGAAGCTGGTGACCGCGGTCGCGCGCACGGGGTCACGCTAGCATGGGCCGCGCAGCGGCCACGCGGTCGGGCGGGCCGCGATCCCGGGTCGCCGCCGGGGCGCGCACGGGGCGGACGGCGCGCCGGCGCGAGGGCCCGCGCGGCGCCCCCCGAAACGCCGACGGCCGGTCCCGCGGGGGACCGGCCGTGACGTTCGTGATGGTGCCGAGAAGGGGACTTGAACCCCTACGACCGCAATGGTCACCAGCCCCTCAAGCTGGCGCGTCTACCAATTCCGCCACCTCGGCGCGGCGTCCGCCCGGCCGACGCACGGCCGTCTTGGGCGAACGAAAGTCTACCACGCCGGTCCAGGCCGTCAAGGTCGCTCGGGCGATACGATGCCGGTCATGACCCAGCGCCGCTACCGCCGCGTCCAGGAGGTGCTGCGCTTCCGGCAGCCCGACCTGACGCTGCTGGCCGAGGACGTCCACAAGCCCCACAACCTGAGCGCGATGCTGCGCACGGCGGACGCGGTCGGCGTCGACCGGGTGCACGCGACCCACCCCACCGGCGGGCTGCCGACCTTCAGCGCGACCAGCGCCAGCGCCGAGCGCTGGGTGGAACTCGTCGTCCACCCCTCCCTCGACGCCGCGCTGGCGGCGGTCCGCGCCCAAGGCATGAAGGTGTACGCGGCCCACTTCGCGGCGGACGCGGTCGACTTCCGCGAGGTCGACTACACCGTCCCGACGTGCGTGCTGTTCGGCAACGAGCGCGACGGCGTCAGCCCGGCCGCGGCGGCGGCGGCGGACGCGCGCATCGTCATCCCCATGCTGGGGATGGTGCCGTCACTCAACGTGTCGGTCGCCAGCGCGCTGGTCATGTTCGAGGCGCAGCGGCAGCGGCGGGCGGCGGGCGCCTACGGCGCGCCACGCCTCACGGCCGCGGAGCGCGACGCCCGCGCGGTCGCCTGGCTCTTCCCCCGCGAGGCCGCGCGGCTCCGCGCCGCCGGCCTGCCGCTCCCCAGCCTCACGCCCGAGGGCGAGCTGCCCGAGCACGCGCTCGCGCTGCTGGCGCGCCTCCCCGGGGGCACGCTGGGCGCCGTCGAGCGTCCCGCGGAAGACGGCGACGCCGTCTCGGACGCCGCCGCGCCGCCGGAACGTCAGCCACCCTCCTGACCTGGCGACGTCGAACCCCTAGGGTGTGGACATGAACCCACGCGTGTCCCCCACCCGCCGCCTGCTCCCCTGGCTCGGTGCCGCGCTGCTGGCGCTGGCCCTCGCGCCGCTCCTGTCGCCACCCGCCGCCGCCCAGCGCCTGGTCCGCGTGACCGACGGCCTCGTGCAGCCGGTCGGCATCGTGGCCGCCGGCGACGGCTCCGATCGCCTGTTCGTCGTCGAGCAGCGCGGCACCGTCGTCGCCCTCACGCCCGACCGCCGGGCGAGCCGCTGGCTCGACCTCCAGGGCCGGGTCCGCGCGCAGGGCGAACGCGGCCTGCTGGGGCTGGCGTTCCACCCCGACTTCTCGGACAACGGCCGCGTCTTCGTGCACTACACCGACCGCAACGGCGACACCGTCCTCAGCGAGCTGCGGGCCGACCCCGCCGGCGAGCGCGTCGACCCGGCGACCGAGGTCGTGCTGTTCACCCTCGACCAGCCCTACGGCAACCACAACGGCGGCCAGATCGCCTTCGGCCCCGACGGCCACCTCTACCTCGGGCTCGGCGACGGCGGCAGCGGCGGCGACCCGCTGAACGCCGGGCAGGACCTGGGCACGCCGCTCGGCGCCCTCCTGCGCCTCGACGTCGACGCGGGCGGGGCGGGCGAACTGCGGGTGCCGGCCGACAACCCCTTCGCGGGCGTGGACGGCGCGCGCCCCGAGATCTGGGCCTACGGCCTGCGCAACCCGTGGCGCTTCCACTTCGACGCGCGCACGGG
This sequence comes from Trueperaceae bacterium, assembly GCA_011390735.1. Taxonomy (GTDB): domain Bacteria; phylum Deinococcota; class Deinococci; order Deinococcales; family Trueperaceae; genus JAABTL01. The sequence continues at coordinate 20,694 of JAABRV010000024.1, forward strand.
CGACCTGTGGATCGCCGACGTCGGCCAGAACGCCGTCGAGGAGGTCAACCTGCAGCCGGCCGCCAGCCCGGGCGGCGAGAACTACGGCTGGCGCGTCGTCGAGGGCGACCGCTGCTTCGACCCGCGCGACGGTTGCGACCTGGACGCCTACGTCGCGCCCGTCATCACCTACACCCACGACTCCGGCTGGGGCCGCTCGATCACCGGGGGCGTGGTGCCGTACGGCGACGCCGCGCCGTCGCTGCGCGGGCGTTACCTCTTCGGCGACTTCGTCAGCGGGCGGGTGTTCGTGGCGGACGGCGACCCCGAGGCCGGGTTCTCGGCCGGCGAACTCCTGCGCGCCGGCTTCGGCATCGCCACCTTCGGCCTCGACGAGGCGCTCGACGCCTACCTCGCGGACTACGGCGGCGGGGTGCTGTACCGGCTCGAGGACTGATGCCGCCCGCGGGACGGGGCGCCTGGCGCCCCGGCGGTAGCATGGCCTGCGATGGCTGACGTCCTCCCCCATCCCACCGACGCCGCCGCGCCCGCGGCCCCCCACCGCTGGGCGTTCGCGTTCGACGTCGTCGACCTCGGCCGCCTCGACTACCGCGAGGCCTGGGACGTGCAGCGCGCCGTCCATGGCGCGGTCGCCGCCGGCGACCGCGCACCGACGCTGCTGCTGGTGGAGCACGACCCCGTCATCACCTTCGGCCGCAAGGGCGGCCGCGACCACCTGCGCGTCGCCGAGGACGAGCTGCGCGCGCGCGGCTTCGCCCTGTACGACATCGAGCGCGGCGGCGACGTCACCTACCACGGGCCCGGCCAGCTGGTGGGCTACCCGATCTTCCCCGTCGGCCGGCGCGTGCGCGACTACCTGCGCTCGCTGGAGGCCGCCCTCGTGCGCGTGCTCGCGCAGCACGGCGTCGAGGGCGTCGGCTCCCCCGGCTACGCCGGCGTCTGGGTCGGCGACGAGAAGGTCGTCGCCATCGGCGTGGCGGTGCAGCGCAACGTCAGCTTCCACGGCTTCGCGATGAACGTGCACACCGACCTGAGCCACTTCGAGACGATCGTCCCCTGCGGCATCGCCGACAGGGGCGTCACCAGCCTGTCGCGCCTCGTCGGCCGCCACGTCGCGCTCGACGAGGTCCGGCCGCAGGTCGTCGCCGCCTTCCGCGCCGAGTTCGGCGGCGCAGCCGACGCCCACCCCCAACCACGAGAGGTCGACCCCGCATGAGCGAGCCCCGCACGCCCCCGCCGCAGACCAAGGTGATCAAGAACGGCATCGCGAGCAAGGACCCCACGCCGGTGCCGCGGCAACCCAAGCCGAACTGGCTCAAGGTGCAGCTCCCCTCGGGCGGCAAGTACCAGGAGGTCAAGGCGACGGTGAAGGACCACCGCCTCTCCACGGTGTGCGAGGAGGCGATGTGCCCCAACCTGGCGGAGTGCTGGAACGCCGGCACCGCCACGATCATGCTCATGGGGTCGGTGTGCACCCGCGCCTGCCGCTTCTGCGCGGTGGACACCGGCAACCCCCGCGGTCGGCTCGACCCGGACGAACCGCGGCTGGCCGCCGAGTCGGTCTTCCTCATGGGGCTCAAGTACGTGGTGCTCACCAGCGTCGACCGCGACGACCTCCCGGACGGCGGCGCGTCGCACTACGCCGCCTGCGTGCGGGCGATCAAGGCGCGCAACCCGGAGACGGCCGTCGAGGCGCTCACGCCCGACTTCCAGGGCGTGCACGCGCACGTGCAGCGGGTGCTCGACAGCGGCATCGTCGTCTACGCCCAGAACGTCGAGACCGTGAGGCGCCTGACGCATCCGGTGCGCGACCCGCGCGCCTCCTACGAGCAGACGCTCGACGTGCTCGCCTACGCCAAGCGTGCCCGGCCGGACGTGCTCACCAAGACCAGCCTCATGCTCGGCCTCGGCGAGACCGACGAGGAGATCGGCGAGACGCTGCGCGACCTGCGCGCGATCGGCGTCGACATCGTCACCTTCGGGCAGTACCTGCGGCCCACGGCCGCGCACCTGCCGGTGGAGCGCTGGGTCACGCCGGCCGAGTTCGCCCGCTACCGCGAACAGGGCCTCGCCATGGGCTTCCTCGAGGTCGTGTCGGGGCCGCTGGTGCGCAGCAGCTACCGCGCCGAGCGGGCGCTGGAGAAGAACAACGTGGGGTTGGCGCCGGCCTGATCGCCCTCAGACGGCCTGGGCCGCTTCGAGCGGGAACTTCTCCTCGTACGCCGCGCGCGCCTCGTTGATGAGCTTGTGGGTCTCGTCGAGCCCGAACCAGCCGCCGACGTTGGTGTGCTTGTTCTCCAGCTCCTTGTAGATGCGGAAGAAGTGCTCGATCTCGCGCAGGCGGTGGCGGGAGATGCTGTCG